>JAIPDI010000072.1 GCA_021737785.1 Deltaproteobacteria bacterium | reverse complement strand
CGGATCGTGGACTACCGTGCGTCCTGCGCACTCTCAGGCCCCTTCTCATCGCAATGGGAAAACTGGACGTAAAATCAAGAAAATGGGCTTTTTTGAAAAAAAATTAAAAAATTTTTAATCCTTATATCGGAATTCCAGGTTTATTCTATTTGCGCTTAAGAAACCGGGTCCAATCCAGCATGGTCCGGATATTCTTGGAAAGATACCAGCGCCCATTGGCAAAGACCCCGTAATCGGCGCCTGCCATGGCCGAGGCGAGGCGGGTGGAATTGGCATAGAAGAGCCACTGCTCCACCCACATCTTTTCGATGGTCTCGTTGAACATGCTGTCCTTCTGTGCGGGTCCCCGGGCAATCCCTCCGTCCCAGGCGGAGAGCAGGATCTGAGTGGCCGTCAGGGTCATGGCGTCGGCCGTCTGAATGGTGTTTTCAAGCCGGTCAAAATGACCCTGGACCCACCCGTTGCTGTGACAGGCAAGGCAGACCTGTTGCATGGCCTCTTTCCGTTGCTGCGCTTCTTCCGTGTCAATAAGATATCCGGGTGCAGGTTCACCGGTCAGCTCTGTCGGGAGGGGAAGTCCGGCCTTGTTTCGAATGATGGTGGTATCGGGCGATACCGGATGGGGGTGCGCATAGATCAATCCGAACAGGCGCTTGTAAAGACGATCGTTCATCTGATGGGTTCGCTTGGCCACTGACGATCCATCCTTTGACACCAGGAGGCTCACATGGCAGACGGCACAGGTGGGCGCAGTAAAGTCCTTGCCCACGGTCCAGGGGACTGCATCAAAATTCCAGGAGGATGACTGCCCTTTCGATGAAAAGATATTGCCGTGCTTGCTGACGGAGTAGATCGGATAGGCCGGAACATCCGGACCTTTATGGCATTCAGAACAGGTATAGGGCTTTCTGGCCACAGCCACGCTGAACCCGTGCCTCGGGTGACAGGCGGTGCAGGCCCCCTTTGATCCATCCGGATTAACCCTTCCCACCCCCTGGTTGGGCCAGCCGGAGAGGATGGGAAAGGACATCTCGCCGAAATCCGTATCCTTCTCCATGGTCCCCTGCCGCTTCACGTGGGTGCCGTGGCAAAAGAAACAGGAGTCTGCCTCTGTGGCATCATTTGCAGGGCCGTAGGATACGGTCCCCTTGGAGAATGATTGAAGATCATTCACCGAATCGACCAGGGCCTTGTAGACTGCATTATGCTTGAGGTTGCCGCGGGCATGGGCCATCAGATTGCGATCGTATTCCTCCCTTTCCACAGGATGACATATGGCGCAGTCCTCCGGGGTCACCACCACATGAACCTGATACCCATTGTGATCGAAACTGTCGGCATGTTTCTTTGAATTGAGCGTATGGCATTCAGCGCAGCCAACTACGACATTATTTAGCGATTCCGGAATATTGTCATAAGACACCCGCCGTTGGGCCTCGGGTTTCTTCATTGCTTCAGCCGGGGTGATCGTGGCCATGCGGCCCCTTTTCCAGTCCTCCAGCCTTCCAGGATGGACCATGGCATGGCATTCCAGACAGGCCCGGGTATCCTCGCTGATCGGGGTTTCTCCTGCCCAAATGTCTGCGGCGAATAGCAAAAACACACACGATATCAGGACCTCCGTTTTTGCATGCATATGTCCTCCTTTCACACACATCCCCTTGTAAAAAATGCCCTCTCACATGCCTCAACCAGCGAACTGAAAAATTGGATCGCAGGTGTATTATCCCATAATGTGATGGGGTTCTGCAAATTAGTCAAGGACCTTGAATTCTTTTTTAATGGTTCAACAGGGTTATTGATCATAAACCCTTAGGGTTCGCGTCTCTGATACGACTTGGGCGTGAACGGATACTGATGTTCTCCCATGAGAAAATCTTTCCGCTTTTGAGGACCTGCGTTGAGATCTTTACCATGTCGACCTATCCCCCGGTCTGTACGTTCACCCCCACAGAATACCTTTTATCTTCTGCTTCAGCCCACAGGAATACCGTGTGTCACCAGTCCCGGATCTTCTCATCACTGGGTCCCCACATATACCGGTCTAAACATCTCCTCACCCATTTGAAGAGCATTTATAACGGCAGTCAGCATCTTATCCTTATCCCGGGGCATGGTTCCATGGACGTCCACATAGTTGGTGTAATGGTCGCTGGCGATCCGGGAGGTTACCTCCAGGTTTCGTATGATTTCTCCTGTTTCCCCCAGGGCCTCGTGAGGGGAGAGGACCTGGAAGCGACCTTTTCGGATCTGGTGCAGGAGGAGGGTGTCGATCTTCGGGAGAAAGGTGCGGATTCGGATGAAATCGGGATTGACGGCGTTGAGCGCCTTTGCGGTATTCACGGCGTGCTCATGGGTACGCTCCTTTCCGCCGATGCCGATCATGACATATTCACTCAGCTCGATCCCTGCCGCCTTTACCCATTGCCCGGCCTCGATCTGCTCCCGGGCATGGGTTCCCTTTTTAATCCTTTTAAGGACTGTATCATCCCCGCTCTCAAGTCCCACATGGATGCGCGTCAGACCGGCACGCTTCAATGTATTGAGATCCGCCGGGCCTTTATTGTGGATATATTGGGATGACCCATAAACGGTAATTCGATCGAGATGGGGAAATATGGCACGGGCATGGGCGCAGATGGCGGCCAGATCGTCCGTGGGCATGGCAATGGTATTGCCTGCGGGGAAAAAGATTGTCCTAACGCCCGGCCCATAATCCCTCCGCGTCTCGTCAAGGTCCCGCCTGATATCGCCTACCGGGCGCACCCTATATGGAGGACCTTTTTTGTAAACCATGCAAAAAGCGCACTTGTTGTGAGGGCAGCCCACCGTGGCCTGGATCAACAGACTGTCCGCCTCGCTCGGGGGCCGATATATGGGACCTTCATAGTTCATGCTGTACGTCAATACCTCACACAGAGACACGAAGCCCCGGAGAAATACTGCTTTGATTTATCATGACGCCGCCAGCCGGATGCCGACAGAAACAGCGCCCATGGGAAAGACTTCGGCATCTGGGGATTGCTTTTCCGATTCAATCAATTTGTGCGGGGACTATTCTGCCGTTGCCCCCCGTGTCAGCCTGCGGTATTTGATGCGATGGGGCTGTGCCGCGGCCTCGCCGAGCCTTGCCTTTTTATCCGCTTCGTACTCCGTGTAATTGCCGTCAAACCAGATCACCTTACTGTCCCCCTCAAAGGCGAGGATGTGTGTCGCAATCCTGTCGAGAAACCAGCGGTCGTGACTGATGACCACGGCACACCCCCCGAAGTTCTCAAGGGCCACCTCCAGAGCCCGCAATGTATTCACATCGAGATCATTGGTCGGCTCGTCCAGCAGCAGGACATTGGCCCCTTCCTTCAGTATCCGGGCGAGATGCACGCGGTTCCGCTCTCCTCCCGAAAGGTTTCCCACCTTTTTTTGCTGATCACTCCCCAAAAAATTGAACCTGGCGGCATAGGCCCGGGAATTCACCTCCCTGTTGCCGAGAGATATGGTGTCCTGCCCGTCCGAAATAACCTCCCATACCGATTTATCAGGGGAAAGGGCATCGCGGCTCTGATCCACATAGGCCAGTTTGACTGTGTTGCCGATCCTGAATTCTCCTGAGGTGGCCTGCTCTTGCCCGGTAATCATCCGAAAAAGGGTGGTTTTCCCTGCACCGTTGGGGCCGATGACGCCTGCGATGGCGCCGGAGGGAATGGAGAAGGTGAGGTTCTCCATGAGGAGCCGGTCGTTGTAGGCCTTGCTGACCTTGGATGCCTCGATGACCAGGTCTCCCAGGCGGGGACCGGGCGGAATATAGATTTCCAGGTACCTCTCCTGTTTTTCGTTTTCCTGGCTTAACAGGGACTCATACGCGCTGATTCTGGCCTTTGCCTTTGCATGTCTTCCCTTGGGAGACATTCGGATCCACTCCAGCTCCCTTTCAAGGGTTTTCCGGCGTTTGCTTTCCCCCTTCTCCTCCATCTGCAGCCGTTTTTGTTTCTGCTCCAGCCAGGAAGAGTAATTTCCTTTCCAGGGGATCCCCTCACCCCGGTCCAGCTCCAGGATCCAGCCCGCCACATTGTCGAGGAAATAGCGGTCATGGGTCACCGCTATTACAGTACCTGCATAGCGGTGGAGATGCTGCTCCAGCCAGGCAACAGACTCTGTATCGAGATGATTGGTGGGCTCGTCAAGAAGAAGGGTATCCGGTTTCTGAAGCAGGAGTCTGCACAATGCCACACGCCGTCTCTCCCCTCCTGAAAGCACGTTCACAGGGGTTTCCCCAGGGGGGCAGCGGAGGGCATCCATGGCCATATCCAGCTGTGAATCCAGATCCCATGCCTCCAGGGCATCAATCTTTTCCTGTACTTCTCCCTGCCGTTCGATCAACCGGTTCATCTCATCGTCTGACATCGGATTGGCGAACTGCTCGTTGATTTGATTAAATTCATCGAGTAGCGCAACGGTTTCCTTCACGCCCTCTTCCACGATATCCCGAACGGTTTTCCTGTCGTCCAGTCCCGGTTCCTGTTCGAGAAGGCCGACGGTCAGGCCGGGTGAAATGGTAGTTTGCCCATTGAATTCCTTGTCAATACCTGCGAAAATCCGCAGAAGCGTGCTCTTCCCTGATCCATTAAGGCCCAGGACGCCGATTTTCGCCCCATAAAAGAAGGAGATGGAGATATCCTTTAAGACCGGCTTTTTGTCATAGTACTTGCTGACCTGAATCATGGAATATATGATCTTGTTTGGTTCTTGACCCATTAGATTTTGGTCCTCCAAGGTTTAATGTCTCTGAATTCTACCACGCCAAGGCGGGGTAATCGGATATCTTTCGGCAACAGACCTCTTGCTGCTGAGCTGGAATCGGGGCGGAGTCCCGAGGTTTCATGTTCTCAGCGCTCCCCTCTAATAACCGATTTTTGTTTCTCCTTACCCCTGAGGGTTTTTTCCACAAAGATCTCTTCTCCGGTAAAAGGATTCAATCCCGTATGGTACATGAGCGTTGAATAGGTCGAAGGGGTCGGGGTGAATATCTGTATCTGCTCGGGCGTGATCCGAAGCTTTATATTCGCAAAGGACTTCAGTTTCCGCATATCATCAAGGGTGCATCCCGGGTGTGCCGCCATCAGATAATAGGTCAGGAATTGCTTTTTTGAAACTGATGTGGACAAGCGGTCAAAGATCGTCTTGAGTTCAAGAAGCGAATCCGCATCCGGTTTTCCCATTGCGTCAAGCACTTTTTTTTGGGTGTGTTCGGGGGCCACTTTCATCTGGCCCGATACATGATGCGACACAATCTCTTCAAGGTACTTTATACAATGCCTTTTATCATTAAACAAGAGATCGTACCTGAGGCCTGAGGCGACAAAGACCTTTTTTATGCCGTCCATCTGCCGGAGTCTGGTTAACAGCTCGATCTGCCTGCTATGGTCGGGCCTGAGATTCGGACAGATCTCCGGAAACAGGCACCTCCTGTCAGTACAGCTTCCCTTTTCACGTTTTTTTCTGCACTCAAACCCGTACATGTTGGCGGTGGGACCGCCCACATCCGAGATGTATCCCTTGAAATCCGGCAATCCGGCGATCTGTTCAGCCGCTCTTACAATCGACCCGATGCTCCGTGACTGGACCGTCCTTCCCTCGTGAACCGCGATGGCGCAGAAGTTACATTCTCCGTAACATCCTCTGTGTGTGGGGATGGAAAACCTGATGGTATCCAGGGCCCTGACGTCACCGCCTTTTTTATAAAAGGGGTGAAGGTCTCTTTCAAAATCGAGTTCGTATATCCTGTCCAGTTCCCTCTCCGACAGTATGTGAGACGGTGGATTATGGACAAGGTACCTGTTTTGATGCCTCTGAACAAGCCCCCTCGCGCTTACCGGATCAATATTGCGATAAAAAGTATGAAAGCACTCAATAAATTTTTGTTTATCCTTCAGGACGTTCTCGTATGAAGGGAGTTCTATATACTCATCGGGTTTCTTCCCGGAGATATAGCATATGCCCCGGATGTCCCGGTAATCTGTGCCGGCATCCATTGCCCTTGCCAGGCCGACGGCACTCTTCTCTCCCATCCCGTAAACAAGGAGGTCGGCCTTTGAATCAAAGAGTATGGACCTCCTGATGCTATCCGACGTAAAATCATAATGGCTTATCCGTCTCAGGCTCGCCTCAATCCCTCCCAGGACGATGGGGATGCGGCTCCCCTTGAAGTGCCGCTTGATGAGATTTGTGTAAACGATCACCGCCCTGTCCGGTCTCCGGTTGTTGATTCCCCCGGGCGTATAGTCGTCCGATTGTCTCGGTTTTCCCGTGGCCGTATAGTTGGCCACCATGGAATCGACGGCCCCGGCGGTAACCCCCCAGAAAAGCCTCGGCAATCCGAGACGGGTGATGTCTTTTCCTGACGAGACGTCAGGCTGGGCGATGATTCCGACCCTGAATCCGGCGTCTGAAAGGACCCGGCCCATGACAGCCGTGCCCATGTAGGGAGAATCAATATAGCTGTCGCCTGAGACAAGAATGACATCAAGCCGATCCCATCCGAGATTACGCAGTTCGTTTTTTGTAGTGGGTAAAAATGGCATAAAATCAGCAGATAGAGGACGTTAATGCCTCATATTGAAGTTTACTGAGAACGACGCCGGCCCAGTGTCTTTTCCTTCCGTCTTTTGCTCTGACGCTCTTTTATTGCCTTGAGCTTGTGCCCCTTCTTCTTGTGGGGCGGCAGTCTCCACCCTGCAGGCTCTCCATCGCTTCCGAATATCTGGCGGGGATGAAGCCGCTTGCCGCATTTGGAGCAGCGATAAATCCGATCCCCGTCAGGAACAGAATCCTGTTGATCACACCAGTCGTTCATTGTCTCTCTCGCAGAAGGTGATCCGTTGTCACGGCCTGACTCCGGGCCTTCCAATTCTCCGTACATTAGGGAAAGGCGAAGGGTTGAACCTCAGAACATACACTAACGGGGAAATTCCAGGGCAGGCATTGGAGATCAGTGTGCGGAACCGCGACGTGAGGCCGCGATCATAAATACGATGTGTATCTCCTTGGGTGGCCTGTTCACAAAATACACGACACGCGTCTTCGCTCTCGAGACCCTGCAACCGGGTCACAGCGAGATCCACATCTTTTTTGGTCCCCGCAGGCGGTTCATCTTCATGCAGGTCCGTTTTCCGCTTGCCCTGACCGGGCCCGAATCAACGCTTCTTTCACCGTCAGCCCGAACTTTTCCAGGGTCACGGGTTTTTTCAGGTATGGACCTGCGCCCATTCTCTGGGTTTCCTTCACATCCTCTGTTTGGGTGTAGCCACTTATAATGACGGCATTCTGGCCGGGGTGAAGCGCGATGATTTTCTCGTATGTCTGGCGTCCATTCATTCCCGGGTCCATAATCATATCCAGCAATACCAGGTCTGCGGAATTCTCTTTTAGATACTCAATCGCCTCTTCCCCGCTGGAAACCGCTTTCGGGCGATAGTGAAAATCCTTCAGCATACTGCAGAGTATTTCCCTTTGGCTTTTCACATCATCCACCACCAGGATCGACTCGCCGTCTCCGGATAAGTCCTTAATGGGCAGGGACAATCCATTGTCCGGCAATTCCTCGCGGGTTATGGGAAAATAGAGTGTGAACGTGGTGCCGCTGTCGTCACTTTGTACATCGATATATCCATCGTGGTCATGGATGACATTCCATACGAGCGCCAAGCCCAAACCGGTCCCGCTGCGACCCATGACCTTTTTGGTAAAGAAAGGCTCAAAAATCTGTTCAAGATCACCTGGCGGAATCCCCGTGCCATCATCGGAAACCTCAAGGACCACATATTCGCCGCTTTCGATAGTGTCATAATTCCCTACGGGTTTGTCCACATACCGGTTGGATGTCGATAGGGTCACATGCCCACTCTCCTCAATCGCCTCCGAGGCATTGGACACCAGGTTCATAACGACACTCCTGACGTGGGACTGAGAACCCCTGATATTGAACAAATCAACATCCAGGTGGGTATCGACCGTAATGGATGGGTGAAACTCCAAGAGTTTGCTGTGCTCCGGGGATTCCAGGTATTCGTTGATCACGTCATTCAGGCTCATGGTCTCTTGGGGCATGGCCACACCCCTGGTCACGGATAACAGGTCCTGGACAATGGCCGCTGCCATCTTGCCGGATGTCTCGATCGCCTTGATGGGGCCGATGAGTTGGCTGTCTTGAGGAAGTTTGGATAGAATTATTCCGGGATAGCCTACAACCCCGAAGAGGACATTGTTCAAGTCATGGGCAACACCGCCGGCCAGAAGACCGAGGGATTCCGTCTTCTTTAATCTGGCTATCTTCTTTTCATTTTCGAGCCGTGTCGCTTCTTCACGCCTTCGTTCGGTCATATCGCGCATGATGGCAAGGACAGCGGGCCTTTTTCGGTAGGTAATCATGCTTGCATTTATTTCTACGAAGCCCTCTTCGCCGTTTCCTTTAACTACCCGCACCGTATACGGGTCAAGGGCATTGCCGCCGCTGAGGAGCCTCCGACAGTTTTCCAGGACCTGTTTTCTGTCTTCAGGGACCACAATATCAACAAAATCCCTGGCCGCCGCATTGTTTAGAGATTGGCCCAAGACATTCATACACGCGGGATTCCCGAAAACCATTTTCCCATCCTGGATCACCAGGATACAATCGTTTGCAGATTCCGTAATCACACGGTATTTATCTTCCGCCGTTGCCTCTAAAAAGTCGTCGAAGACGACCCACAAAACGGCCATAGAGAACCCCATGAATCCATACTCCATGAAGTATTGAAGGCTTGGAACCCCCAGCGAAGCCAGGCCGTCATGGGCCCCCAGAACGATCCAGAAGCCCATCCCCGCCAGATAGGCCTTCCGGTATCTCGGATTGCTTCCTTTGCGTCTCACCCAGAGGGCGATGGCCATGATGCTGGCCAAGACCGCATAAAGCACAAACACCGGGCCGAGAGGTCCCAGGGCCGGTTCAATATAGGGGGTTTCCAATCCGATAAAGTCCCGGGTGACGAAACGGTCGGCAACAATATAATCCGTGGACCACAAGAGCAGGAGAATGAGGGCGTGGCAGATGCCGGCTATGGGATGATATCGCTTGCTTTTAATTCCGAGATAGGAAAAAGTGAAGCCGTACATGCACTGGATCAGACAGATAATGGCGGTGTACTCCAAAAGACCTGCAGATCGGTTGAGAGGGCCGGGCGGTGCATTATACTCAAAAAAGATGCCGATGGCATAGAGCATGGCCGAAAACGAGATGGCCGCACCCCAGGCGTACCATGAGAATCGAGGTTTCCTTAAAAAAAATGCAGCCTGAACGATCAACATGAGCAGGGCCAAGACCGCCATTGCCAGGGATCCTGCCGACTGAAGTATGATATTTCCCAATTGCATTCTTATCTCCGTATGCGGTCAACCCCAACGCGAACCCAACCGCCGGTTTTCAACGAGGAAGCCTACGAATCAAAACCCGTTTCCGATGCGCATATGCCATATCAAAAAGGGTAGAGGAAGTCTATCAAATAAGCGGTTTTATGAATTTTCTCCAGCCGCTGAGCGGCAGATTCCCCGTGGGAAAGGTGCTTTCAGGATAGAGGGTGGACCCGGTTGAAAAGAGAGGAGATGAGGTGGGGACGGCCCAGGCTGAGGTGAGACGCCTTTTGATCAATTCCCTGTTCGACCAGGGCCCGGACGCTCTGCTGGGGAACCCTGGGTTGCCCGGAGGACGCGGTCTACGGAGGAGGATTGGTTGGCATGTCAGCAGGGATTAAAGAATGTGTCATTGCCACAGGCGATCCATCCGCCGCGTCCTCAAGGTTTGTAGTACATCAGTTGTTTTGCGTAAGGTGCGATGCGGTCCACCAGGTCCGTCATCTCTTCCGGAGGCATCGGCTGAAACGTTCTTGCGAAATTCACATTTTCTTCCATCTGTTGGGGGGTATCGCAACCAATGACCACAGTGCTGACAGGCCATGAGAGGGCGTAACGGAAAAAGGGTTCCATGCTCAGGAATTCCGGAACCTTTGCGGCCATCCCTCTGAAATAGACCTTCATCCCGATAATGCCCATTCCCTTCTCCTGGGCGACGGGCATCACGATATCCATAAAACTGGAAGAAGCGGGTTCCGCCGGATTTACCGGAAGCAAGACCGTATCAAAGTCATACATCTCTATACAGCGCCGCAAAATGATTGGATCGTGGTGACCGGTCACCCCCACGAATCGTGTCAAACCGGTCTCTTTTGCGGCTGCGAAGGCCTCGATGGCGCCGCCCGGGCCGAAGATCCCGGCCATATCCGCTTCAGTCCTTACATCATGAACCTGCCACAGGTCGAGATGATCCGTTTTCATATTTTTCAGGGTTTCCTGCAGATGACGCAGTGCCCCTGCCTTATCTCTCGCATGGGACTTGCTGGTGAGGAATATATCCCTTCTTCTCCCTCCGAGGGCCAGACCGTAGTAAGACTCGCTTCCGGAGTACGCGCGCGCTGATTCAAAGTAATTGATCCCCAGATCGAGGGCCCGATGAATGACCGTATAGGACTCCTTTTCATGCCCATAGGTCCTGAGCACCCCTTCTCCGCCGAGGCCCAGGAGGGTGACTTCAACCCCTGTCTTACCGAGTTTTCTCTTCGGAATAGCCATGGAGATCCTCCCGTTAAGGTTCAACGGCCCCTTCTGAAAATATGGACAAAAGCCCCGGTAAAGGGGTCTCATGTAACGCGCCGCAAAAATTTATATGGGTCTTGGGAACGAGGGCCTGGAATGAAAATACGAGCTGAGCCGGCCCCAAGCGATTCCAAATCCGAATTTCTTCAATACCCTATGATACCATATTCTTCTTATCCGGTCCAATTGGGCAAAGATTTAGGGAAATTGGCGGCCGCACTTGGAAAATCCCGCAACAAGAGGGATCTTCTTCATGTCAGTAATCAAATTTCCAGTTGAAACCGATCCCGGCACCGGAACGGGTGCCTGCTTTGCTTTGCACTGAAAAGTTGGGGGTAATGTCCACTTCCACGATCACATCCTGTTTGGCGTCGGTAAGTTCCTGCTCCACGCCCACATAGACATCCTCACTCACGTATTTCCCCGCCGATATTGTGGGTCCGCCGTCGGATCTATTGGTGTCGTCACCCCCGCTGATGCTCAGACGATCCACATGGAGAAGACTACGCGTCCTTCCCGCGATATCCGGCATATCTCCGCCCGAGAGTTGACTGATGGCGGTGGCAAGTTGATAGGCCTGAAACGCATTCAGCTTTGCCACGGATTGACCGAAGAGGATGTTTGCCATGATCTCGTCCTGGGGCAGGGGGGGCTGGGAGGTCAGGGTCATCTTGAAGGCATCTGCCGGACCGGTAACCCGCACCCGTGCGTCGATCTGTCCGGCAGTCACCTGAGTGGTGATGTTCAGAAACGGATTAGGCGGCGTGGCGCCTTCAAAGACTATCTGGCCTTGGGTGATATGGAAGGTGCGGCTCAGGAACTGGAATGTACCGCGCACCACATGCAGTGTTCCCTGGATCACAGGGTCGTAGGCAGGCCCCTGGGCCGTCAATTGGCCCTGGAATTCAGCGTCCAGTCCGCGGCCCCGCACAAAGAACCTGGCCGGGATCTGGAGGGAAAGATCCATAAACAGGAGACTGGAACCTGGAAGGGGCCCGGCCCCTCCTGTGGACATGCCTGGGGGGAGGTTGATCTCGGTGACCGGTATTTCCACCACGTCGGGAGGCAGTCTCTTGGGAATTGCCACTTCCGTGCGATCGAGAACGATGTTCCCGGTCAGATCCAGGCGCTTGGGGGTTCCCTTTACATCCACCTTCCCGCTGGCGGATGACGTCAGGATTTTTTTGCGCAGGAGGGTTGCCTGGTTGAAGGTCAGATCGGCATCCAAGGGAAAAGGGGCCTCGGTGGTGATGCCGCCCTCAAGGGCCACTGTCCCCTTTTCTCCGTCAATGGCCGTCAGCCGGGTCAATCGCAGGCTTCGGCCGTCGGCAGTGATACGGCCGTTGATATCGGCCAGGATAGTGCCTGACGCCGGGTTTTCAAAGCGGCCGTTCTGAATGGTGAGGCCTCCGTTCAATGCCCACTTCTCCACCGAGCCCCCCAGGCCGATGTCCACGTCTATCTCCCCCCTGAGGGTCTGATCGACCATGATCGGCAATCCCCTAAATATTGCGAGATCCAGATGGCCCTGCAATCTGCCGTCCAGGTCGCCCGTCGTGTCCAATTTAAAGTCAAAGGGCTTGAGGGAAAGACGCACCGGCAGGCTTGCCCTGGCAATGAACGGGGACTTGTCGAGACCGGAAAGGGTCAGGTCCGCCTCAAGACGGTCTCCCCGGCGGTCGACCGTGAGATCGGCCTTCAGGAGCAGCGGGGCCTTCCCCTCTCCACGGGGTATCCGGTAGTCCCTTATATGCGCCTCCCCATGCATCGCGGGATCGGTCAAAGGGCCGGATATATCGCATTTTGCCGAAACGGTCCCGATCAGGTCCAGGCCGATAACAGGCGCCAACATGGCGAGCGGCAGGTCGGTGATCCGCGCAAATGCCTGAACCGTCTCCGGGGTGAGCGCCACTCCGGCGTGAAGATCGCCCTTTGCCGTATGGAGCTGCAGGCCATCCAGGGTAAGTTTTTGGTCCTGCAGGGTAACAATGGCCGGATGGGCAAGGGCGACATCCAATTCCCTGTACAGGGCATCAAACTTCTCCAGGCGAAACCGCCACATATCCTCATGGGTCATGTGGAGCCTGGCGAAGAGGGAGAGGGGGGCGTCCGATGAACCGTCTCGCCCCACCTCGGGACTGCCGACCGAGCCTTTGGCCTCCAACGTTGCCGCTGCCTTGTCGAGGGTTCCATTTACGTCCAGTTTAACGGTCTCCAGCCGGGCATCTCTGACCGCGGCATCCGTCGCCTCCATGCTGATCCGGCCGCGAAGGGTTGCCATATCGTCCATCTGCGCCGTGATCCGAAGCAAGGCGATTCCGTGGTCCTTGTAACGCAGATCTTTGAAGTCCGCATTCAGTGTCGCGGCTGCGTCACCGGCCGTAAGTTGGAAATTGCCGCTCCCTTCTGCCGGTATGCCGGCGATGGCACCCAGAAGTTCCAATGACCTTATAGTTCCTCCGGCCGTCCCGGTATAATTTCTTGTCCCGGGTGTTATGCCGATATCCGCATATAGATCGATCCCCGGAAGGGCGGCCTTGGCCCCGGAAAGAGCGAGCGTCTCGTCTGACCATGAAAAACCGGCGCTTAGTTGAAACGGCTGATCCAGGGCCGCGCCGTTCACGCGAAATGACCCGGACGGTTTCCCTGGGAGACCTTCTGCCTTCAATTGCGTACGGAGCGCTTTCAGGATCAGGTCGTTCACCTGAAGCCTTTCGGATGAAAGGGCCATGTCGGCAGCAAAATCCTCGAATTCACCTGACATCCGTCCTCGGGTCTCCACCTCTCCGGAAAGCCGTACCCCCATGGTCCCGGCCATTTTGGACAGATCCTTGAGAAGAAGATGGTAGTTGACATCAAAGGTTCCCTTCTCCATATTGAGCCGCCCGTCTGCCTTCAGATCGGTATGGCCTCCGGTCATATGGGCCTCTTCCAGGGCAAGGATGCCTTCTTTCATCGAGGCATGGGCGTTAAGCGTCTGCTCCGGCCCCACAACCTCTGCAGCCATGGATGGAAGGCCTGAGAGACGGGTCAGGGCCATGTTCAGATCGGCCTTGATCTGTTGGGTCGTAATGTTGCCCTCTGCCTTGGCGAGGATGACCAATCGGCCGTCTATCTCCCCGGCCTTCGGCGGCATCAGGGCACCAAGTCGATTCAACTCGGTGAGGAGGTCGGCGGAGAAATCGCCGCTCATAGTGTCGATCCGGGCGTCCCGGGCGCTCAAGGCGATTTCCGGCGCAGTGAGTTGAAGGTTCTCAATATCCCACTTTCTGAAATCCGGACTTGCTGCGATGATGTCCACCCGAAGCGGGCCTCTAAGCGCAGGGACTTGCGGGAACTCCACCTCCTCTATGGTGATTGAAGCCCCGCTCTTCTTGAGACCGCGGTGATCTGTTTCAAAAGCGGCCCGGGCCTCCAGAATTATCTCTTTCAGGGCCGTGTCCCGAATCCTGAGCCTCCCCAGGGGGACCGCTGCAGTGACTTCCGGTTGGCTGAAGGGCCCCTTTGCCGTCAGATGCACCGGACCGACGGCCCGATACTCCAGGCCGCTCCCCTGAAGGAACGGCGAGATATCCACGGGCGAAACCGTTGCCTGCAGATTCATAAGACCCCGGGCAAGGTCTGCGGTTCCTTCTACCGAGACGGCGGTTGACTGGGCCTTGGCCGTGAACGCGGTTATGCGGAACATCTTATCAGATGAAATTGCGGCGCGGCATCGGATGTCTAACCTCAGGCCTCCCAGAGCCGCTGTCACCTTTTCCGGCACCATGCGATGCTCCGCCCGGACCTGTCCGTCCACGATCAGCGTGACCGGGTCATCGATCCCTGCCTCCACCTTCATGCCGGCCTTCCCGTATCCGCCTATCTCCAGGTCCAGATCTCCCTCAACCTTGGAGAGGGGACCCTCGGCCTTTAGCCGGAATACGATCCCTGCGGCATCCGGCAGTCCCATAAGCCCTGTCACCAGACCGCCCGTTGATTCGCGATAACTCAGATCCGTCGAGATCCGGCGGGTGTTAAGGTCGTATGCGGCCGTCAGCCGCAGGGCGTTGTTCGGGTGATCCAGACTCTGGAGCAGGCCGCTGATCTCCATCTGTCGGTCGCCGGTTCGGGCATTTGACTGGAGGGTGTAGGACAGAGGTTCGCCAACCACCGCCTTGGCCAGATCGATGCGGGGGATACGGATCTCACGGACCCTGACTCGGGGGAGGGAGAAGGAGAGAGGCTCCTGGTCGACCGGTTCCTTTTCAGAGAATGCTTCGACGGTTTCGGGGAGACGGGAGATTGAAAGGCCTTCCATGCGAAACCACTCCACATCCAATATTCCGGCGAGGAGGGGCGCCCAGTTAAGTGAGATATCCACCTGCCGTCCTTCCAGCCATTCCCCGTTTTCGTCCGAGAGGGTTACCCGGTCGATTAGAATTGAAAAAGGGAGCCATCCGTCCACTCCCTGAAGGATCACCCTGTAGCCGTCCGTGCCGGCCGTGGCAGTGGCGACCAGCCCGGCCAGACGATCTTTGGCCCATCGGGTCTGAAATCCGGCCCAGACCAGACCTATGAAGATGATCACCCCGATAACGGACAGAAAGAGCCATCGCAGCCATCGCACCCGCGGGGGACGTTTTTTCATGTCTGTGTTGCTTTCAGGCATATTGTATCTGCTCAATATTCAGGAGATGAAGCCCGGCCAAACTCCGGTTTCATGAACGCGGAACGCGGAGTGGGGAACGCGGAACTTGGGGACCATGACGTTAGATTATTCGGAGTTATGACGTCAGAATTTTAGTCGGTAAAGATCTAAAAATCAACACGGTTACACCGAGTTACGGGTCTGATAATTAAAACGACTGCCCGATACTTACGTAAAATTGGAAGCTGTCGTCGACGCCTTTGCGTTTGTTGAGGGGCACGGCCACATCCAGTCGGATCGGACCGATAGCCGTATAATATCTGAGACCGAGGCCTGCCCCATACAGGATGTCCTGACTGTCAAAATCGGGGATCCTGTCCAAGAAGGCCGTGCCGCCGTCCAGGAAGGGGACCAGTCCGATGGAATCGGTGAGTTTAACCCGCAGTTCCAGTGAAAAGGTCAGCACGGATAGACCGCCTAAAGGGACATCCCCCTGTACAGGGCCGGCAAGCTGGTAGGCGTAGCCTCTGACGGAACCGCCACCCCCTGCATAAAATCGGAGATCGGCGGGCATCTGATCGCGGCTGATGCCGAAGACCTGGCCAAAGGCGGTCCGGACCGCAGCAACCACCTTGTCCCCTGAATCGAAGTTGTAATAGGTACTTCCGGACAGGAGATATCGAAAAAACCGGGTGTCTCCATTTACCACATCCTGGTAAGGGGCCATGCTGAGCGAGAGTTCATAGCCGCGGGTGGGGTTGAGCAGATCCTCCCGGGTATCTTGGGTCGCCGTGAGGGGAAGGTAGGCCATGTGGTAAGAGGTGTAGGGATCCTTGCTTTCCTGCCTCACCCGGCCATAGCGGAAACCGACACCCCCGCCCGCCCAGAAGTTCTTCGTAAATTGCCGCTTCAGAATGACCGATGTATCCACCGACCTGGCGTCATAGGCATCGGTGGTCTCGTCGTTAAATGCGCTTTGAGCGATAAAGGTGTTGTCCCTGTCCAGAAACATCGGTTTATCGAATTGGGCAAAGGCGGTACGGATCCTGCTGTTGAAAATGGCCCCTGTGGTCACTTTCTCGGCCATTCCGAAGAGGTTCCGATGGGTCCATGTCCCGCTGACCCCCGGCCCATAATCGGTGGTGTATTCAACCCCCAGGCGGATCGTGCGCGGGGCGCGCTCCTTGAATCGGAGCGTGATCGACAGGCGGCCCGTTTCATTGACCTCTTCCGGGGTATCGAACTCAACCATGCCGAAGAGATTGGTGTCAAAAAGGGTCCTTCGGGCCTTGTCGATGAGACGGCTGTCGTAGGGGTCCCCGGGCTTCCAGGGGATCAGCTCACGCACATACGCGGGGTCCAGCCGCTCAAGGCCCGTGACGCGTGTCTCTCCGAACAGGGCATGGGGACCCGGCGCCACCCGGAAACTGACCTCCACCCTGTTTGCCGCAAAATCGGCCACCACCTCCCGATGGACAATCTGCGGAAATGGATACCCATTCATTCTGTAGTAGTTGAGGATGAAGTTTCCGGCTTCCACCACTTTTCCGGCGACATAAGGCGCATTATCGAGGATGCCGGCCTCTGCCGGGCCCGGCGGGGAAAGGGCCTTTGCCGGGGCGTCTTCGGCCAAGGAGATGGACGGCTTCCAGAATGAAAATCGAGGACCAGGATCGATGCGAAATAGAACGGTCACCGGTTTTGGCGGGGGCTGCACAGACCCAGGTGCTCCCTGGACGTTATCGGGGTCGGGCACGTAGCCGGATTCGGCGGGTATGATCTCCATGGCCACGTTTCCACGAAAAAAGCCGAAGGACCGCAAGACCTTCTGCATCTCCGGAAGATCGCCTTGGGCCCGCTGTTGCAGCAGGGCCTTGGACGGCGGAGAATCATTCTTTTTCTGAACGGTCTGGGAGACCTCGCCAAGAAGTCTTTCAACATCAGGAGGTTCTGCGGGAGCGCCGCGGATGTTCACCACATAGGGGAGGCCGGCTCGGGTCTCAACGGTCTCTGCCCTCCCGGACTGGGAAGGGGGTAGCCAGGCCATGAAAATAAGCATGAGGATGAGAATCCCCCTGATACGGGCAATCGTTCCGCCTTTCATGTTTCTTCGCCCGACTCAGATATGAATATGTAGAGGAAGAGGGGAGGCCTTCTCGGCCATATTATTCAATGCGGCTTCTTCGTTTCTAAGGATATCCAGCAGCATGAGCGCCTCCCCTGCGGTCAGGCGGATGCAGTTACCTTCCCTGTCCGTCATAAGAACCCCACTATCTGTGACCTTGATGGTAAATTTTTCGACGAAACGCTGCATCAGCTCCAGCCTTCCGGAAATATCTGTGGCATACGCTGCAAATCCTTCACCAGACAACGCTCAGTTATCTCACCCTGTCTGCTTCCGTAATTCTTCTTTAATGGCTATTCCGATTTTTTCAAGGGTATAGGGTTTTTTTATATACCGGCCCGCCCCCAGTTTCTGGGCGGCCTCAACTTCTTCGGTCCTGGCATACCCGCTCGCTATAATGGCTTTTTGGCCCGGCCGGATGGTAATGATTTTTTCATAGGTTTCCCTGCCGCCCATCCCTCTGGGCATGACCATGTCGAGAAGGATCATGTCTACGGGATACTGTTTCAGATACTCGATCGCGTCATCACCGCCAGGAACAGCGTCGGCCACATATCCCAATTTGTTCAACATGCCGCAGGCGATTTCCCTCTGCCTCTCTTCATCGTCAATCACCAGAACCTTCTCTCCATGACCGAGGTAATCGTCTAAAACGGTCTGTTTTGCTTGAGGTCCCAAATCCTCTCGGGCCACAGGGAAGTAGAGTTCAAAGGTTGATCCCCTGTCGTTGCTCGTTATATTGATGTATCCGTTATGATCCTGCAGGGTATTCCACACAACGGCCAGACCCAGGCCTGTGCCGCTTCTTCCCATCACCTTTTTGGTATAAAAGGGCTCGAAAATCCGATGCAGGTCCTCAGACGATATTCCGGAACCGTTATCCGATACGGTGAGGACCACATATTCGCCCCTGCGCACGTCTTCATATCCCTTGAAGGGCTCATCCAGATACCGGTTTGCGGTGGATATGGCGACCGTTCCTCTCCCGCGGATAGCCTCGCAGGCATTGATGACGAGGTTCATCAGGCTCTTCTCGATATGTACGGAAGAGCCCCTTATATTCAAGAGGGCCAGGGCCAGATCGACCTTGAAATCGATAAATGTGTGTGTTTTCTCCAGCCTCTCGAATTCAAGGGAATTCAGATAGGTCTTGATAACCGCATTGAGATTGAGAACCTCTTTCCCGGTAGCCACTCCCCTGGCGATGGTCAGGAGGTCCGCCACCACATCCGCGGCCCTCATGCCGGATTCTTTGATGGTCTCTATCGGTTTCCTGAACGGACTTTCCTGGGGCAGATCCATGAGGAGCAGCTCGGGATAGCTCACGATACCTGACAGGATGTTGTTCAGGTCGTGGGCGACGCCGCCTGCCATAAGACCGAGGGCTTCCATCTTTTGTGAGTGAAGTATCTGGTTCTGAAGCCGTTTGATTTCCCTCCTGGCCGATATCCTCTCTGTCACATCCCGCCCGGATCCGCTGATATAAGGCTCCCCGTCTTCAGGTTTGACCAGGGAACTCCGGTACTCGACATAGAGTTCTTCCCCGTGTTTCGTAAAATAGCTGGTGATTCCCTCCTGGTACCCCTTTGTCTTGATCTCTTCCAGATATTGGCTTTCAAAAAAAGGCATCATCTCCGGCTTCATAAAATCCGTTGTAAGCCTTCCGACCACCTCATTTCGTTCATAACCAAACAACGTGCTCAAGGCCTTGTTGACAGAGATGAACCGGCCATTCAGGTCCTGGGTATAGATGAGGTCGGAGATGGAATCGAACAGGTCGCGAAACCCCTTTTCCGATTTCAGCAATCTCTGTTCGATCTCTTTTTGTCCGGTCACATCCCGGGCGGCGCCTGAGATTGCGACAACCCTTCCGGCTGCGTCTTTCACCGGGGATTCATCAATCTCGAGCAATATGGGTGTGCCGTCCTTCTTCTTCATTCTCAAGAGATACGGGGGCTGCCTTTCACCTGTTGTGATCGCCTTTCGGACAAACGCACTCATCTGCTTGTTAAGGGGGTTGTCTTTGATCAATTGTATCCATTTCTGCTTCAGTTCTTCCGCGTCATACCCGAGGATATCCATTGCGGTCCGGCTCACATACGTGAGGGTATATTCTGTATCATGGATATAGAAAAGTTCATTGCTGTGTTCGATGATGGTCCGAAGCCTCGTTTCGCTTTCTCTCAGCGCCTCTGTCGCCTCCATGTGCCTGAACCGCTCCATGCCAACAGAGGCTACCATCTCAGCAAATGTCGCAAGGAAGTTCAGAACGGCAGGGAGATACCTCTCGTTTACAACAGGGACCTGGAACACCGCCTCCAGATATTCATTTTCATCAAACCCGTATTGAGCGGCCTGCCGGAGAAAAAACTCCCGGTCAGGGGGGTTCAAAAAGAACTGACCGGCAAAGGCATTCGCCACATGCTCTCCTTCAATGATGATCGGAGATGCAGCGTCCGTGAGCCCATTCCGGCATTGATAGATAGAGAAATTCTTTCCCTGCTGCAATTCATTGGCAAGCCGTGTGTCGCTCTCAACGCATTTCTTGAAGGTCTCCTGGTTTACACGGTGAAAATCCGTACATATTTTTTGCCATCGTGATCTGATAACCACGTCGCCCTGTAGATCGATAATCGCGGCCGCTATCCCCATCGCATCACAAAAACAGTCGAGAAGCCTTTGGCTTTTCTCTACGTCGATGAGTTCGGAGATTTTATATTTCATGATTTCCCTTTATTTAATTGGGTTGCTCTGACAGGAGTAAGAAGGAAGCGTGAGAAATGGCTGCAGGAAATTTTCATTTCTGACCCTATTATTGTACCTGAGACAAGCAAAAAATACAAGTATTCATTATTTATTATTATCCTTCCCAACTCAGGTTCCGTCGACAAACACATCCTTTGATGTGCCGGGCCATGGGATGCCATCCACCTTGACTCCCAACGCCCACTTCAGTATAGTTTTCGCATTGCGAAGGCGGATCTCTGACATCTCACTTCACCCGCCGGGTCATTACGGTCATTCGGCGTTTTTTGGGTCTGAAAGATTGAAATTGAGCCTTGGTTAGTAACTAGAGTCCAAAGTTCTCACGTCATGCCGGACGTGATCCCCGCAAGTACCGGATCTTCGACCGGCATCCAGAACATTTAACTTATCAAAAAGACACTGGATTCCGGCTTGCGCCGGAATGACGGCCTGGAATTTATGCATTCAATAAAATCAATACGTTACGAGAACTTTGGACTGTGGAGTTAGTAACTTCTCTGCTTTAATGCAGTTTCTTGGAAAGAGACCCCCACGCGCGCTCAAAAATTGCCGGAAGTTGCATCAATACCTTTTTGGCTGCGGCTGTCAGGCCGCCTTAGACTCTTTGTCTGTAATTTCTCTGCAACGTGCGAAGAAGTTTGCCCGTGGGGGTCTCTGCCCAAGAGCAGCAAAAACCGAATACAGCTCCTGGGGACGGCAGCAGGGCTTTACAATACAGTCTGTTCCAGCCCCAAGTACAGCCTTTTATGGGACGGTATGTCCTTGCTGCCTTTCCGTAAACATTATCCGGAGCCCGGGGGCGGCCG
>JAIPDI010000071.1 GCA_021737785.1 Deltaproteobacteria bacterium | reverse complement strand
GACTGTGAGAGAGAACCTCAATGTTTCACAGAATGAATTTGCACTCATGATTGGAGTCAGTGTGCGTACATTACAGAACTGGGAGCAAGGCAGAAGGAAACCAGAAGGCCCGGCCAAGGCATTGTTGCGAATCGCATCAAGGAATCCCAGCGCTGTACTTGATGCTTTGCATGCGGATTAGGACCAGCAATCGAATTCACTCGGATGTGAGTTCCGCTGGCGCTCCACTCACACCGGTGATTCGGGCGTTATACCCATGAAAGAGAGGAGAAAGTATGGACGATAATGCACGGATATTCATCCAGGCCCACCTCGGTTATGATGATGAAGAGTTGGAGATATTTCTCAGCAATCCAAAGAATGTCGAAATATTATCAAAAGCACCAGCATTAATGCAAAAAACGATCGTTGCTGAAGTCGTCGCGTCACATGGATGCAATAGCCAGCACAAAATTGGTGATAGGTTATATTTTGATGGCGCTGGCAATCTTATAACCAAATTGAATCCAAAGCGTATATGCATTTATGCTTTAAGCGCTCTCTCCGGCCCAATATATGTTGCCAATGAATTATTTTACGCTGGTATAGATCCAAACGAAATGAGATTAAATCGTGTTGGTTGTTTTGATGTGGGTGTTCGGTGCGGGGGGTGGGGTCACATAGCTATGGAATTAAAAATCGAAGATCGGAAATAGGAAATTTTCGGCTGCATAACATGCCGGCTTCACGCTGACCGGTGTTCCGCTGCCGCTTCACACCGGCAGGTGAGCAGGTCGAACCTCGCGGTGAGATGAAAAGTTAGGCGCAATTAGATCGGTCAAATTGATAAAAGTGCATGAGGAAAATTGAAAGAATGAGCTTTTATAACAGCAAAACGGAAATGTGAGCCAGAAAGGGACAT
The DNA here is from genome assembly GCA_021737785.1 of Deltaproteobacteria bacterium. Taxonomy (NCBI): domain Bacteria; kingdom Pseudomonadati; phylum Myxococcota; class Myxococcia; species Deltaproteobacteria bacterium. The sequence continues at coordinate 20,435 of JAIPDI010000071.1, read as the reverse complement.
TGTTTCTTTGTTGACATTTGGGAATGAAATGGGTAATCGGAATCCATGCCCCGCCAAGCTCGCATAGATGCGCCGTCAGCCCTGCACCACGTCATCATTCGAGGAATCGAGCGGAAAAGAATCTTCGAGGATGACAAAGACAGGGAGGATTTCCTTGAGCGGTTATCTGGCCTCCTAGAGGAAACCATGACTCCCTGTTACGCATGGGCGCTCAGGTCTTAGAATCGAACATGGAGGCGCATGGGATTCGATTTTAGACGATCTCTCCGGTCCAGAGCTTATCGAGAAAGACGTCCCAAGGGAAGACGACGATGCCGTCGCTGATTTTTCGTTCGTGTCGATCACGACTGACAACAGCGAAATTTTCTATCACGCCCTCCTCACGTAACGCTCTGAGTCCTTTCAAATGACCCTCGTGCACGGATTTTGTGCTCTTTATTTCGATCGCCCACTTGTTATCAAGGATCAGGTCAACTTCAAACCTGGACGTCGACCGCCAGTATCGCATCCGGCATCTTTTTCTGGAATAGGAGATAAACGCCCTGATTTCCAATAGGACAAAGTGCTCGAAGGCTTTTCCGAATAGTTCCGAATCCGGCAGGATTTCTCCCCTGTTTGCCAACGAGTTGGTGACGCCGATATCGAAGAAATAGAGTTTGGATCGTGAGATGGCCTTCCGTTTTGTGGTTTTGGTGAATGCCCTGAGTTGAAATGCGATCAGGGTGTCTTCCAGAATTTCTATGTAGCTTTTGATGGAATTAGGGGATACGCCACAATCACCGGCCAATGACTGATAACTGATCTCTTCCCCGTTTCTTAACGCCATCAACTCTAGAAACTCGGAGAACTGTGCCAATTTGCGGATCAGGGCTTCATCGATGATTTCTTGCTTCAAGTACAATGCAGTGTATGCCCGGAGTTCTTCTAAATAGTCCTCACTTTGATAAATAACCGGCAACCCTCCCCTGTTTACATACCTCATGAGATCAAATTGAGGGATTTCCCGAGAAGTCAATGGAAACAATTCCGCCCACCAGGCCCTTCCTGCCAGGAGATTGGCGCCGCCTCTTTTGATTTTTCTTGCGCTGCTGCCTGTCAGAAGGAATGTTTTTTTCTCCGACTCAATGAGGCGATGAACCTCGTTCAATAATTCCGGAAGCTTCTGAACTTCATCGATAACAACGATCGGTTTGAGCTCCTGTTCGGAAATCAGCGAGGGATTTTTCAGATAGTCTCGATATACTCGAGTGTCTAGCAAATCAATGACCGTCGCCTCAGAAAGTGTATGCCGAATGAGTGTGGTCTTTCCGGTTCCTCTGGGACCAAACAGAAAAAATGACTTTTTCTTCAGTAGTTCAGGCAATCTTAAGATGCGTTCAAACACGATATTCCCCGCTGACGATGCGATTATTCATGAAAATCCGCACTACAGTTGCGGATTACACAGGATTATAAGGGGTGGATCTCTCGAAGTCAAGGGGTTTTCCCGATTCCAAAATCAGCCAAGAGATGGCGGAGATTCAAGACCCTATCAGGGGTCAGGGGAAGTTCGGTGAACACCGTACCCGTGGCATCGGCCACAGCGCAGGCACGGCGCTGTAGGCGTTCATGCGGATGGTAAGACCCCCTTCCTTTGCCCCGAAGGGGCCTTCAGGGTCAATGGAATTGACGATGATCGTTTCGATCTCAGGCATGTCGCACGCAAGGGGCACCTTATATTCCAGAAGATCGGGGTTCAACAGGAACCCTTTGTCCCAGAGGTTTTCCCGCTTCCACCCCGAGCTTCTCCGCGGCGATGGCAACGAGCTTTTTGCGGGCGTTCTCGCAGGCCACCCGCACGGCATTGGCCCCCACAAGCCCTCCTTTGCATGAAAGCGATTAAGGAACTCCCCCGGAAAAATTCCCTGATCTCTTCATAGGTAAGTGAACGCCCGTTTTTTTTGGCGAATGGGCTGCCTTCATAAGTTTATTGGAGATCGGATTCTCAGGACCTCGACAGACTCCAAACAGTCGTGAAAGAGAGGGAGGGAAAACGCATTTTTGTTTGCAATATGTTCCATCATGGAGTATTCTATAGCAGAATAAAGTTTTTGAACCGCAGTCTCATTCTCTGCGATCATGGGCCAGATCATGAAAGCCGAATCGAGTACAACGTATGCAATCCTTGGAGCGCTCATGTCCGGGCCCAGGCACGGTTATGAGATCCTCCAGTTCCTGGAACAAGGACTGGGCCCGGCCTGGAGCGTCAGCACGAGCCAACTCTACGTGCTCCTCAAACGGCTGGAAAAGGAAGGGTGGGTGGGGTCTTCCCTTGAAATCCAGGACACCCGTCCATCTAAACGGGTGTTTTCCATCACGCCGGCCGGCGAAATAAAATTTTTGGAATGGTTGAAAAGTCCCACTGATCACGTGCGGGACCTTCGCATCGAATTCCTGGCCAAACTTTTTTTCTTCCACAGCCTGGGCCTTCAAGGGGGAGATGCCCTGGTTGATGCCCAGATTGGTCTTTTGGAGCAGGTGAAAAGCGGTCTTATGGCTAAAAGACGGAGGGAAAGGGACGACTACAAGCGGTTGGTGTACGGTTTCAGAATTTCCACGCTCACGGGATGGCTCAACTGGTTGAAGGAGGAGGCCGTTTCATTTGTCAATTAAGGGTGATGAATTATGGATAGTTTTTATGAACAATTGAAAGAGCGGGTTTTCGATTTGTGGAAAAAGGAAGGACTTCTTTCGGAAAGGATTCAGATCCGGGCCCGGGCCCTCACTACCAGTGAGGCCATCGGGAATCCGGAGCATCAGGATTTTCCCATTCAGAAGGGAAAAGAAAAGCTCATGCAGGCAGCCTTTTTGGATGCCGGGGGCCAGGCATTTACGGACATGTACGGCGATTACGAGGGAACGCTTGAAGATGTTCTGAATCTGCCGATGGAGAATAATCACCAGCGGGCCGTATTTGTGGCCTCCCTCAATGCGGTGCTCCGGCATCTGGGCCGGATCGAGGGGTCTATTCACTGCCGGGACGAGGAGCCCGTCACATGCGGAAAGGCCCTGGCGCCTTACCTGAGGGATCGGTACAGCGGCGCCAGGATCACGCAGGTGGGATTTCAGCCGCGCATGGTGGAGAACCTGGCTGCTGTGCATCCCCTGCGGGTCCTGGATATGGACCCGGACAACATCGGCACCCGGAAGTTCGGCGTGACCATTGAACACGCTGACAATACGGAAGATGCCGTTAATTGGGCCGACCTGCTGCTGGTCACGGGCACCACCCTGGCCAACGACACCATCGGGCCCCTGTTGAATAAGAAGCCTGTTATCTTCTACGGTACCACCGTGGCAGGCGCCGCCCACCTGATGGGATGGGAACGATTCTGTCCATGCTGTCATTAGGAGGTCAACATGGACAACCGACTATCCCTCATCCGTAAGGTATTTCTGGTCTCAATCACCCTGTTCACCCTGATTTTCGGCGGGTCCGCGACAGGGTTCTCAGCGGACCTGCTCCTTTTTGCCGGGGCCGGGCTCCGTCAGCCCACGGACCGGTTGATTGAAGCATTTCAAAAGGAGACCGGACAGACGGTACGCGTTACCTATGCAGGCAGCGGTCAGCTCATGTCATCCATCCTGGCATCGGGTCAGGGAGACCTGTTCATGCCGGGTTCGTTGTTTTATATTGAGAAACTGGAGAAGATGGGCCGCATCGATTCTTTTAAAAAGGTGGTGGCCCATACCGCGGTATTGGCCGTGAATATTCGTAAGACAAATCTCGTTCGCGCTTTTGACGATCTGGCCCGTCCCGGACTCCGCCTGGCCCTGGGAGATCCAAAGGCCATGGCATTCGGCCGTACGGCCCTGACCATCCTCTCCCATTCGCCCTTGAAGGATGCGATCCTCAAAAATGTGGTGGTGTATGGGGCCACGGTCAAGCAACTGGCCATGTATGTGTCTCAGGGCGATGTGGACGCCTCAATCATCGGAAGAGCCGACGCGTATCAATTCCGGGACAGCATTCAAATGATTTCGGTTCCTCCGGACTACTTTGAACCAGAAACCATTGCCGTTGCCGTACTGAAGGATTCAGAACACCGAGAGGCGGCATCCCGGTTTCGCGATTTCGTGGCGTCCAAACAGGGCATTGCCATGTTCGAACATTTTGGATTCCTTCCACTGGCTGAAAGGGGGGGGCAAGGAGCAAGGCCATGAATCGTGTATGTGTGCTCCCTCTGGTGGTGCTGTCTCTTTTCACCGCCGGTGTGGTGTCCGCTCTTTTTTTCCGCCTGTCTCCCGGAGAAATTTTGGCGGCCCTGGCATCGGAAGAGACCCGTTTCGCACTCAGACTCAGTCTCATGACCTCCATCGCTTCCATTTCCCTGGCGCTGATTCTGGGCGTACCCACCGGATATTTTCTGGCGCGAACCAGCTTCCCCGGAAAGGCGATCCTGGAAACCTTTCTCGACCTCCCCCTGGTGATAACCCCCCTCATTGCCGGAGTGGGGCTTCTTTTCCTCTTTGGACAGAACATGCTGGGCCCCCGCCTGGAAGAATGGGGCATCACCATCCTGTTTACGCCCTGGGGTGCGGTCCTGGCACAGACATTCGTGGCATGCCCCATTGTCATGCGGAGCAGCCGGGCGGCCTTTGAACGGGTGGGGCCGCGGTATGAATGGGCCGCTGCCACCCTGGGGCTTGGGCCTTCACAGGTCTTTTTCCGGATCAGTCTCCCATTGGCCCGCCAGGGTATCCTGGCAGGCACAGTCCTGGGTTGGACCCGGGCCATGGGAGAATTCGGGGCGACCCTCATGGTGGCGGGCGCCATACGCTTCAAGACCGAGACCCTTCCCATCGCTGTGTACTTGAACATCTCCAGCGGTGAACTGGGCACCGCCCTTTCCTGCGCCTGGGTCCTCATGGCCACGGGATTCGTGCTTCTGCTGGCGCTTCGGTGGATCGGACAGGGGCCCCGGCCGGAAACCCTCCCTTCCCGGTAGACGCCATGGCTGAGATTACCCTGCAAAATGTTCGAAACCACATCATCAAAGGGATCTCCATGAATATCCGTGACAAAGAGCTCCTTGTCCTTATCGGGCCGTCAGGCGCGGGCAAAACCACCCTGCTCAACATGGTGGCGGGTCTCATTCCCCACGATGGCCGAATCCTGGTGGACGGAGAACGCATGGACGGCCTTTCTGCTTCCAAACGAAATATCGGATACCTGTTTCAGGACCTGCTCCTGTTCCCTCATATGTCCGTGAAAAAGAACATTATGATGGCCCTCAAAAGACTCCCCATGAACGCGTCGGAAAGGAATGAGCGAATTTCCAGCATGCTGGAACTCTTTCATCTGAACTCTTTGGGAGATCGGCTGCCCGGGGAATTGAGCGGCGGTGAGAAACAGCGGGTGGCCCTTGCCAGGGCACTGGCGTCTTCCCCGAAGATCTTGCTTCTGGACGAGCCCTTCAGCAGTCTTGATTTTCGAACCGCCCGTTTTCTCCGTCTTGAACTCAAGCGAATTCAGTCACGACTCGGGATCACCATGCTGTTTGTCACCCACAACCTGGAAGAGGCCCAGGACCTGGGCGATCGCATGGGCGTCATGACAGGGGGGAGGTTGGAACAGATAGGCGACATCCAGGAAATCATGCTGCAGGGCAGGCCGTCTGAATGCGGTTTTCTGGAAAAGTCCAATGTGCTTCCCTGCACGTGTCAAGAGAGTCTTGGAAACGGCCTGGTTCACGTGCGATGGGCCGATCAGAAGCTCTTTGTGCCGGAGGATGGAGGAAGGTCGTTTTGCAGGGTGGCCATTCATCCCAGGCATGTCTATATTTCCCCGTATCCGCCCCCGGGTCCGCAGGTGAACCGGTTTCAAGGCCGGATCAGGGAGATCCGGCATGTGGGGGGCATGGCCCAGGTGGAAGTCATGGTGGGCGATCAGCGGGTCCATGCCCAGCTGACAACGGAACAGGCCCAGGCCCTTTCGCTGTCTTCCGGGGACCCTGTCTACGGAATACTCAAACTTCGGGATCTTCACGGGTGTTAGAAGCGGGATTATTGATTCAAGGAGCGGTCATATGGCAAACAAGTTTACGTCTTCAGCAACGACTATTCCGGTAGAGGCGTCCATAGGGACCATTCTGGCCCATGACATCACGGAGATCAGGCCCGGGCAATTCAAGGGACCGGCCTTTAAGAAGGGACACATCATTCGAGAGGAGGATGTGCCCCACTTCAGGAGGATCGGCAAGGAGCACCTTTATGTATTGCATCTGGAACCGGGAGAGGTCCACGAGGATGATGCAGCCTTACGCCTGGCCACGGCGCTTGCAGGAGAGGGCGTTTGTTTCGATTCCCGTCCTTCTGAGGGAAAGATCCAACTGAAGGCAGCGCACCGCGGATTGCTGAAGATTGATGTAGATGCCCTCACCCGAATCAATCTCATTTCAGATATCAGCTGTTCTTCCAGACACACCCATACCGTGGTGGAATGGGGGGACATCCTGGCCGGGGTGCGGGCCATTCCCCTTGTCATCGATGAGGGACCGCTCCAAATGGGCGAAAAGATCGCCATCGATGCGGGCGGCTTATTCTCCGTGAGGCCCTTTATGCACCCCAACACCGGACTTGTGATTACCGGGAACGAGGTGTTTTCGGGTCTCATCGACGATAAGTTCGCCCCGATCATTAGAAAAAAGCTCCAATTTTTTGATTGCGGCGTCATGGGGATCGAATTCGTTCCGGATAACAGGGAGCGGATTGCGACGGGAATCAGGAAGTTCCTTGAAAAGGGCGCGGAGATGATTGTGGTGGCCGGCGGAATGAGCGTGGATCCTGACGACGTGACGCGCCTGGCCATTGCGGATGCGGGAGCCGACGACATCGTTTACGGAACCCCCGTGCTTCCCGGCGCCATGTTTCTGTATGGCCGTTTCGGGGATATCCCCATCTTAGGTCTTCCGGCCTGCGTGCTGTTTTATCGGGCCACGGTGCTGGATCTCATTCTGCCGAGGGTGCTGACGGGAGAGCGGATTGCCAGGGAAGATCTTGCGGCCCTGGCCCATGGCGGATTGTGCCTCGGTTGCGAGACATGTCATTTCCCCCGGTGTCCATTTGGAAAATAGACGGCCGGAGCCAAAAAAAATATCTCACACCCCAGTACCATTTTCCGAAGCTACGGGGTAAACAGAGGCACGGAGGCACAAAGAGAAGAGGGAATTTCTTGATAGTTGTGGCATGCTTTAACGATAGTGGTCACGGTTTTTATCGCCGTGAAGGGAGTCTCGACCATGTTCAGCGGTAAAAGAATCGTTATCAAGGGTGCGGGAGACCTGGCTACCGGGGTGGCGGCCCGGTTGTGGCGGAGCGGTTTTCCTGTGATAATGACCGAGATCGCCCGGCCCCTGACGGTTCGGCGAACCGTCTCCCTCTCCGATGCCGTTTATAAAGGAGAAGCCACTGTAGAGGACATAACGGGCCGGAGGGTGCAGGACAAGGAGGAAATCCTGAAGGCCCTGGATGAGCGGGTAATCCCGGTGCGGGTGGATCCCGAGGCAACCGTCGTTCGGGAAATCCATGCCTTTGCCGTAATCGACGCTGTTATGGCCAAAAGAAACATCGGCACCCGGATTGCGGATGCGCCCTTTGTCATAGGCCTGGGGCCCGGATTCTCGGCCGGCAGGGATGTTCATGCAGTGGTTGAAACCAAACGGGGGCATACCCTGGGCCGGGTTATCTGGAAAGGATCGGCCATCCCCGACACCGGGATCCCCGGAGTGGTCAACGGATTCGGTGCGGAGCGCGTGATCAGGGCGACCGGAAAAGGCATCTTCAAGGGGATCCGTTCCATCGGTGAGCACGTAGAGAAGGGGGATATCGTGGCCTACGCAGGAGATATCCCGATTCCGGCGCCTATTTCCGGGATGCTGCGGGGATTACTCCATGACGGCATCATCGTGGAGAAGGGTTTGAAAAGCGGCGATGTGGATCCCCGGGACATAAAGGAGAACTGCTGGACCATTTCCGATAAGGCCCTGGCCGTTGGAGGGGGCGTTCTGGAAGCCGTTCTGATGGCCATTTCCACGATCCATTAAGCTGGTGCATGTCAGCCAAATCCGCCCTGTGTGGCACGATACCTCCCAAATTGACCCCTCCCGGACTATGACAGCAACCGCTGGATATACCGCAATTTGTTCTTATATGGCGGGTAGGCAAGGGTAGGGTTGAACAGGGTGGTCTTCCGCAGGATCGACCGGTGATGACTGAAAGCGTCAAAACTGAACTTCCCGTGATAACGCCCCATCCCGCTGTTTCCCACGCCGCCGAAGGGCATGCGGGGGTTGGAGACGTGCATAATGGTGTCATTGACGCATCCGCCTCCCGAGGAGGTGGCTGACAGGAGCCGGTCCCTAATCCCTCTTGATGCGCTGAACAGATAGAGGGCCAGGGGTTTTTCCCGTTCATTGATCTGCGCAATCACATCCTCGATACGCCGGTATTCGAGAATCGGGAGGAGGGGCCCGAAGATTTCTTCCTGCATGATCGGATCATCGGGCGTGATTCCGTCGATGAGGGTAGGTTCGATGTACCGGGTCTCCCGGTTCAGTTTTCCGCCATGGATAATGGTGCCGGCCGAGTGCATGAGGTGCTCCAGCCGGCGGAATTGGTCGTCCGTGATGATTCGGGCATAATCAGAGCTTTGCTCGGGATTATCCCCATAAAACCGCTCAAGGGACCGCTCCATGGCCTCGATTAGTCTTTCTTTGACATCCGCATGCACAAAGAGATGGTCCGGGGCGATGCAGGTCTGGCCCGCATTCAGAAATTTGCCGAAGCAGATGCGCTGGGCCGCCACGTGGATATCCGCATCCGGTTCTACGATACAGGGACTCTTGCCGCCTAATTCCAAGATGACGGGCGTCAGGTGTTTGGAGGCCTTTTCCATGACGATCTTTCCCAAGGGGGGGCTCCCCGTAAAGAAGATGAAATCGAATTGTTCATCCAGGATCGCCTGGTTGACGTCCCTCCCCCCGGTAACGACGCTGATGTACGCAGGGTCAAAGGTCTCCGAGATGAGTTCCCGGATGACCCCGGAGACATGTTTGGAATAATGGGCGGGTTTGAGCATCACGCAGTTTCCGGCTGAGATGGCGCCCACCAGGGGGAGGAGGGCGAGCTGGAGGGGATAGTTCCAGGGGGACATGATCAGGGCCACCCCATAGGGTTGGTGGTGGATCCGGCTGGTGGAATAGAAGTTGAGCATGTCGGTGAGGACCTTTGTTGGTTTGGCCCATTTCCCGATGTTTTTCATGTGAAGGCCGATCTCCTTGGACACCATCCCTATCTCCGTCCCAAAGACCTCGAACCGCGACTTGTGAAGGTCCTCCCAGAAGGCATCGTAGATCCTGTCTTCATATCTGAAGAGGGCGCTTTTCAATTTTTGGAGGCTGTCCCTACGGAACCCCACATCACGGCTCCTGCCGGTGTTGAAAAAGGCACGATGCGCCTCGACTGCCCTGGCGATGTATTCCATCCTCGACTCTCCGATCCGGGTACCTGTCGGTGTTCGCTGGTTTTCACTTGACATGGATACCCTGTCTTCATAGGCTGCGATGTTAATACCGCGAGCATACGGCATGTTTGCATTTGATGTCAATCCATCTGTCCCACTAATAGAGGCAGTCCTCTATGAATATTGGAAAATATTCCCTGGATGAGTACAGCCGCCTTGCTGAATCGTTTCACGGGAACGTCGCGCCCGGCGTGCTCATCGGCGGCATCATGGTGGATGCGGCCCTTGAGAAGCTGAACACGACCCGACTCTATGATGCCATCTGTGAGACGCACAGCTGTCTCCCCGACGCTATTCAGCTCCTCACCCCCTGCACAATGGGCAATGGATGGCTCCACATCATCGACCTGGGGCGTTTCGCCCTGACCCTGTATGAGAAGGATATCGGCAGGGGGGTGCGGGTATTTTTGGATGCCGGAAAGACGGCGCCGTGGCCAGAGGTCAGGAACTGGTATCTCAAGCTCAGGTCAAAGCGGCAGCAGGACCTGGAGGCGCTCATCGATGAGATTTTAAGGGCGGGTGTCAATCTCTTGGGCTTTCAGGATATCGAGGTGCTCCCCCTGTTTCTGGCCAGGCAGAGCAAGGGCGAGATCGCCCTCTGTCCGGTCTGCGGGGAAGCCTATCCCAAAAATCATGGTCCTGTATGCAGGGGCTGTACGGGCCAGTCGCCTTATGCCGTGCCGGGATAGATCCTCCGCACACATCCCGTGATCCGGATGCCCTCGAATATCCATGACTCTTTTTTGTTTTCACAGGAGGGGATTATGTTCGATTATCTGCTGAATGATGCCCAGAAGAAGATCCGGGACGAGGTGCGCGATTTTGTAAGGTGGGTGCCCCGGGAAATGGTTCTCGATATGGATGCGGACCGTATCCGATTTCCCAAGGCATTCCTCAAGGAGGCGGGGCAACGAAATCTCCTCGGGTGCCGGTATCCCCGGGAGTGGGGCGGCCGTGATATGGATTGGGTGACTTCCTGTGTTACTCTGGAAGAGATCGGCACCCTAGGGTATGAATTCGCCTGTGTTTTCGGTGTGGGGGCAGAGTTGGTCTGCGACGCCATTATCCTGCACGGCACCGAGGCGCAGAAAGAAAAATATGTGAAACCCCTGCTGAAAGGGGATATATTTGCGGCCGAGTGTCTGACCGAACCGCGAGGAGGATCGGATTTCTTCGGGGCCACCACCAGGGCCGAAGACAAGGGCGATTATTTCCTCCTTAACGGACAGAAACGGTTCATCGTGGGGGGTGAAGGCGCCGACTACTTCCTGGTTTATGCCCGTACCGACTTCGATCCCGGCGCCAGGCCGCAGGATTCCCTGACCGCATTTATCGTGGATCGTGGGCCGGGGGTTGAAACAACATATCTATACGGCCTCATGGGGTGCCGCGGCGGGGGCACGGCCCGCCTGGTCTTTAAAGACGTAAAAGTGCCCAAGGAAAATATCGTGGGGAGAAAGAACGGCGCTTATGATGTATTCAATACCATGATGATTCCGGAGCGGCTGGGATCTTCGGTCATGGCCATCGGATCTGCCCGCGTGGCCCTGGACCTGGCCACCCGATACACCTCCAGAAGAAAGGCCTTCGGCGCTGCCATCAATACGTTTCAGGGGGTGAGCTTTCAGGTGGCGGAAGCCGCCACCCTTCTGGATGCGGCCCGTGCCCTCGGCTATGCCACGGCACGGGCGGTGGATTCGGGCGTTGACATGCATCGGGTGCGCAGGATGGTTTCCGAATGTAAGAAATTCATCACTGAATCGTGCCAGAAGGTGGTTCACAATGCCATGCAGGTGGTGGGCGGCATCGGTTATACCAACATCTTTCCCATTGAACGGATCCATCGGGATATCCGGCTGGCGTCCATCTGGACCGGTTCCAGCGAGGTGATGAGTATGATTATCGCCCATGAGTGGTACCGGGAACGCCTGAAGCGCAAGGCCCCTGCCGAAGAGCGGGATTATGAAGCCGATGCCCCGGAAGCCTTTGCCCAGGATGAAAAGATCTACGAATAACGCTTTGCGGCGGGAGGTCGCCACTCCTGCTTAAGGATTATAATGCGTGTTGAAAAATAACACGTTGGGCTTCGGCCTGGTTGCTTCCTCTTTTTCACGTCCTTTGATTTGTTAGGCGACTTTCGATCCCTGAGATCCTCCCTGCCCCTTCAGGACGCCCGGGTTTTCAGTTTCCAGCAGCACACCAGAGTCCGAAACTCCACAATCCGGCAATGCCTCCCCTGGTCCAAACCGCTCCTGAGATCATCCCCAGACAAGGGTTTGGTGGAGGTGCACGTCTCCCCTTTATGCATGGACGTTTGCCAGTTCCTCGGCCATTTTCTTCTTTGATTCCAGATCTGCGATTCGGTAGAGAACCATCATCTGATTCTGGCTGGGGCCGGATCCCTGATAGGTCCCTACCCCGTGGAGACCGGCGACCCAGTTCTGCAGGAACTTGATGATCCGCATCCGCTTGTGTGCAGGGGCCGCGGCGGCCAGATACTTGGTAACATAGTCCCGGGTCTCGGGGTTTTCCAGCTCCTTTTCGCTGGGCATGGTCACGGAAACGCCGCCGGTGATATCGCCCGCCAAGGCCATGACCTCCCAGAAGCCGTCGTTGGTATTGAGCTTGGCAATATTGCTCATGGCCTCATCCGGCATGAATACGCCTGATCCCGCCGGTTCCTCCTGCCCCATATAGGCGGCGGCCGTGGCGCAGGCCAGTGACGTGTCGTTCAATTGAAGCATGCGGGTAATCTTCTGGGCGATGTGGGAGACCTTGGCCAGGCCATTATACTCGGCCATGAGCTGGGATGCGCCGATGATCAGGTCCATGAAGCCTACTTTGCAGGCCCCGCCGCAGTTCATCCGGTGGGTCTTGGCAAACCGGGTGATAAAACTCTGGGTGTACTCGATCTCGCCGCACATGAAGACACGCTCCCAGGGGACGAACACGTGGTCGAAGACAATGAGACACGTCTCTCTCTGCCCGTACAGGGGATTGCCGATCACCCGCACATCCGGTTCGCATTCCCTTTCCACGCTGAACGGTGTGTACTGGCCGATATAGGTCACGCCTTCGGTTCCGTTGGGAACAACGAATGCCAGTGCATAGTCTTCCTCCCCCTTTCTGCACGAGATCCCGGGCAATACCAGGGTCTCGTCCGCTGTATAGGCCCCGGTGGCGTGCTGCTTGGCCCCGCACACCACAATCCCGTCGGAACGCCTCTCTACCACGTGAATGTAGTAATCAGGGTCCTGCTCGAGGGGTCTCTTGCTCCGGTCGCCTTTTGGGTCTGTAACGGACCCGCTGACCACCAGATCCTTTTCCTGGGCGTATTTCAGGAAGTTATTAAACCGTTGATGATATTCGGTCCCTCTGTCGCGATCGATCTCCCATGTGGTGGCCGCCAGGGAGGGGAGCATTTCATTGCCGGGACATCGATAGTTGCAGGTCCCCAGTTTCTGGCTGCTCAGCCGCGCCATATCGAGACGTTTGTGCAGATCGTCTCTGCTCTGATGGATGTGCAGGGCCCGGCTGATCGGTTCTCCGGTCAGATGGGACAGACTCTGCATGGTATCCGCATACTGAGAATCCATGGTCAGTTCATATACACGCGCGGTGGCATCGATGACCCCACGGGTGATGGGGTGTCCGGTCAGGCTTTCGATCTTTTTGCCGCCGATAAACAGCCTCGGTTTCAGTTTCGCTATCCGGTCTCGATACGCCTGTTCAGTGATGATTGCCATGATTTCCTCCTGTTCCAGATTCTCGGGTCAAGATGTTGGGTCCGGCGATTCCGGGGCGGAAAACGCCCGATGGGGGACGATTATAGAATCCGCATCAGCACAAGTCCACTCCAAATCGCGACATGGGGGCATGGAGGCAACTGGAATTCTCTCACACAGAGATCCGGAGGCGCGATTTTCCATTTAACAGAAAGGCTGCCCAAGAGTCCGGCAGGCAACAAAAGGGTTGAAAAAACATGGCATCTCCTGCTATAGATGCTTACATGCGTATGCTTGATGCTCATCTCTCAAGCGCCATAACCGATGGTAAGCAGAAGGTGAGAGCGTAAGAAGGGTGGTCAGTAACCTGCAACCGTAACTCGCAACGAGCAACCAGCAACCGGCAACGACTTCCAAATCCCAAGGCGGCTAGCAGCCGTAATCAAAAAGGCATGGTGCAAACCCCAAGAATTTTCCGAGCGCGCGTGGGGGTCTTTTTCTCCCGCCCAGGAGGCGGGACAAAGACCTGCAACAGTTCGTGGGAACGGCAGCAGGACTTTAAACTTCGGTTCGTTACAGCCCCAGGAACAGGCTTTCATTATAGCGGGTATCCCTGTCAATAACGAAAAGGAAACAATGGCATGCTGGCGGAAAGAATAAAAAAGCTGAAGCCTTACGTCCCGGGGGAGCAGCCCCAGGACAGAAAGTATATCAAGCTCAATACCAACGAAAATCCATACCCCCCCACACCGCGGATCGACCCCTATTTAAAGTCATTCGACATCGAGAAGCTGAGGCTCTACCCTGACCCCCTTTTCGGCAGATTGAGAGAAGCGATTTCAGAACGCTACGGGATCCATAAACACCAGATATTTGTGGGAAATGGATCCGATGAGGTGCTGGCCTTTGCTTTCTATGCGTTTTTCGACAGCGCCCAGGGAAGACTCCTGTTTCCGGAATTCAGTTACAGCTTTTATCCCGTCTACTGCGATTTTTACAACATCGAGTACAGAAAGGTTCCGCTCAAAGCGGATTTCTCCCTCGACATCGAAGATTACCTGCAGGAAGACCCCTCCTGCGGCATGGTTTTTCCCAATCCCAACGCCCCCACCGGGATCCTTCTTTCCCTGGAAAAAATAACCGAGCTCCTGAATAGATACCCGGAAGACCGCGTTGTGGTGATCGATGAGGCCTATATCGATTTTGGCGGCGAGAGTGCCGTCTGCCTGATTGACCGGTTCAAGAACCTGCTCATCACGAGGACTTTTTCCAAAAGCATGTCTCTTGCGGCCCTGCGGCTGGGGTTCGCTGTGGGAGATGAAAAACTTGTGGATGCGCTTTTCTGCGTGAAAGACTCGTTCAATTCCTATCCCGCAGACCTCTTCGCCCAGAATATCGGCGAGATCGCCATGAAGGACACGGACTACTATGCCGCTATTACGGAGAAGATCATCCGGACCCGGGAGAATGTTGCAAAACAGCTCACGGATATGGGCTGGGATGTCCTTCCGTCCGGGGCCAATTTTATACTCGCCGGAAGAAAGGATCTGAGCGGTGAAACCATTTATTCCCGTTTAAAGGAGTACGGCATTCTGGTGAGGTATTTCCATATCGATGGGATCAAGAGATTTGTCCGCATTACCATCGGTACGGATGAACAGATGGCCGCACTCATAGAGGCGGTCAAAGGGCTTTTCTGAAGCGATCCCATTATAGAAAAGGCTGGATGCATGGAAATGGATATAAAGAAGATGGATAAAAAGATGAAGGGGGAATTGCCCCCGCACCAGTTGCGGGAGTTGATACGGGCCGGGGAATGGAAAATACCCACAACGGGCGTGGCTACCGGATATGTACAGGCCAATCTGGTGATGCTGCCGAGGGATGCGGCCTTTCATTTTCTGCTGTTTTGCGTGCGCAACTCCCGGCCATGTCCGATCCTGGACGTTCTGGAGCCGGGAAAATGGGAACCCCGGATCGCCCGGGGCGCGGACCTTCGGACGGATGTGCCCCTTTACCGGATGTACAGGGAGGGGGTGCTCGAGGAGGAGATCGAGGATGTGAGCCATCTCTTCAACGACGACACGGTCAGCTTCCTCTTGGGGTGCAGCTTTTCATTTGAAAGTGCGTTGATCGCGGCACGGGTCCCTGTCAGAAACCTTGAGGAAGAAAAGAATGTTTCCATGTACATCACCAATCGGGACTGCATTCCCGCAGGTCCTTTTTCAGGTCCTCTGGTGGTGACCATGCGGCCCATGCGCCCGGATCAGGCCGTACGGGCAACCCAGGTGACGACCCGCTTCCATCTCACCCATGGGGCTCCGATCCACCTGGGTTCGCCCGAGGAGATCGGAATAACCGATCTGGATCAACCCGATTTCGGCGATCCGGTAACCATCCTTCCCGGAGAGATCCCGGTCTTCTGGGCCTGTGGGGTTACCACGATTCTGGCGGTAATGTCTGCCGCGCTTCCGATGGTGATCACCCATTCGCCCGGACACATGTTCATGTCCGATTTGAGAGACGAGGACCTGACCCTTTTGTGAGGAGGTCCCCTGATCGTCTCATTTTCTATAAAGCAGATGCCTTTACAAGGAGGCCGGGGTATGGTAATTAAAGCTTCAACTCCGTGTCTTTCCAGGATGATTCATGACGCCATATTTGTTAAGGCATAAACCTTGATTTCCTTTTGGACTTTTTGGGAAGTTCGATTTTCAGGAAAAATTGCATTTGGCACTTGTAACTTGTTTCTTACTAACCAGAATGGGCTGTTGCCCCAAGCAAAAGGAGGTATGAAATGAAATCAATGATACGAGTGGGAATGGTTGTCCTGAGTGTGCTGGCCCTGATCGGGTTCATGGCGCCAGCCGATGTCCTGGCAGCGGAGGAGATAAAGATCGGGGTGATATACCCGTTGACCGGGGGCGCTGCCGCGGCCGGACGCGAACTTCGGGCCGGCGCGGAGCTGGCGGCTGAGATCGCCAACACCGCAATGGCCGATCTCCCCATGACCATGGCCCGGAATGAAGGGGTCAAAAGCCTGGGAGGCGCCAAGATTACCCTCATCTTCAAGGACCACGAGGGAAATCCCACCCTGGGGGCCGATCTGGCCAAGAAACTGATACATGACGACAAGGTGGACGGGATCCTAGGGTGCTATCACAGTTCGGTCACCAAGACGGTGAGTGCCGTGTGCGAGCAGTATGGCGTGCCGATGATCAATGGGTCCTCCACGTCTCCGGATCTCACTATGAGGGGGTTCAAATGGTTCTGGAGGACCACCCCCCACGACACGCTGTTCACCAAGGATCTCTTCGAGTTCTTGAAGGGACTTACCGAGGGCAAGGTGAGGGGCGTTTCCGCGGTCCCCAAAAAAGATATCATGACCCTGGCCTCAGCCTGCGAAAAAACCGAATGGGGGTCCCATGTTTCTGACCTCATCGACCGTTTCGCCAAGGAATACGGGTTCAATCTCAAACGGTCCATGTTGTATGCCGCCAAGTCCGCAGACCTTTCGAGCGAGGTCCGCTCTCTCAAGGCGGCCAAACCCGACGTCATGCTCTTTGCCTCCTATACCTCGGACGCCATCCTGATGGTGAAGACCCTGAAATCGCAAAAGGCCAATCCCAAAGTCATCTGGGGGCAGGACGCCGGGTTTGAAACCCCGGAATTCCGGGAGACCCTGGGAAAAGACATCGTGGGATTCCTGACCCGGAGCGTTTTCATCCCGCGGGTGGTGGAAATAAAGAAGATCTCCGGACAGGTCAACGACATGTACAAGAAAAAGGTCGGTCATGACCTCAGCGGGGCCTCGGCCCGTTCCTTTACCGGTCTTCAGGCCTGGGTGGCTATTCTTGAAAAGGCCGGGTCCACCAAACCGGCAGACATTCAGGCGGCCGCCAATGACATCGAGATCCCCGGCAGCGAACTGGTGGTCCCCTGGAAGGGCGTCAAGTTCTCAACCTCCGGCGACGAACTGGGCCAGAATATCTGGAGTTCCGGAATCATCGGCCAGTATCAGCTCGACAAGGATGGCCAGATTGTCATGGAGATCGTCTATCCCTTTGATGTGACCTCTGCGGATATGATTTACCCCCTGAAAGGGTTCTGATCCATTCACGGCGGACCAGACTCGTGCCTGAACCAAAACCCGGTTCAGGCACGATTGTTGATTGCCGATTGTTGATTGATGATTTGAAAAGGACCTGAAATTCCCATGGACATTATCGTCGGTTCCCTTGTCGCCGGTCTCCTCTTCGGCATGGTCCTGGCCCTGGTGGCCCTGGGCCTGACCATCATCTTCGGGGTGATGGACATCGTGAACTTTGCCCATGGTGAATTTCTGATGGTCGGGATGTATACCGGGCTTCTGACCGCCCAGGGCCTGGGGATCGATCCGCTTTTGACCCTTCCGGTGGCCGGCGGGGTAGGGTTCCTGCTGGGGGTTGTCTGCTATTTCGGATTTATCAAATTCCTCTTAAGAGGCCCCATGGTGGCGCAACTTCTGGGGACTTTCGGCCTCATGCTCTTTTTGAGGAATCTGGCCCTCCTTATTTTCGGATCTGAAGACAGGGCCCTCCATCACGGAGTTCTTGTTGGCGAGAGCTTTGATATCGGCATGGGCGTGATTGTCTCGGCCACCAAACTCGCGGCCGCGGGTCTCTCTGTGGCCGCTTTTGTCGCCGTGTGGCTGCTCATGAACCGGACCCGGATCGGTAAGGCCTTGACGGCCACCGCCCTGAGCGCACAGGGGGCCCGCTATATGGGGATCCCGACGGAGCGGATGAATGCGCTGGCCTGGGGCATCGGCGGGGCCTCCGTGACGATTGCAGGTGCCCTGATCGTCAATTTCTGGTCGGTCAATCCCTTTATCGGTCTTTTGTTTACCATGATCGCCTTTGCCATCGTGGCATTAGGGGGGTTCGGCAGTGTACCGGGAGCCTTCTTAGCAGGTCTCGTGGTGGGTCTCATCACGGAGATCCCGGGCTTCTGGGATTTTTTTGTGTACACCTTTGACGCCGATTGGATGTCCAATGTTCCCATGACCTCTTTCAAGTATATGTGGGTTTATCTGGCCTATTTTATCATCATGGTCGTTCGGCCCAGGGGATTGTTCGGATGGAAACACTGAAAAACGCCCTGGATTTTTCGGATTTTCCCCGAATTGATCTTGTGATAGCCAGTTCGCTGGCCATACTTTTCCTCTGCTTTCCCCTGTTCCCCCACTCCTCCTTTGCCATGGCCACCATGATCCAGTTCCTGATGTTTTCCCTCTATGGCATGGGATGGAACACCATCGGCGGGTACGGCGGCCAGGTGGACCTGGGGAAGGCCCAGTACGTGGGCATCGGGGCCTACACCACGGCCGTGATGCTCATCCGGTGGGATATTCCCTTCTGGTTTTCCATGCCGGTGGGCGTCTGTTTTTCAGTGCTCTGGTCCTTTGTCCTGGGATATCCCCTCTTTCGGCTCAAGGGCCACTATTTCGCTATCGCGACCATTGCCACTTCCCTGGTCCTCAAGGACCTTTTCGAGGTGTGGGATTTTGTGGGGGCGGCCAGGGGCCTGGAAATCTCTCCCATAAAATTTCCGCCTCCGGATTTTCTGCGACTCATCTTCAAGGAGGATGTCTACTATTACTACGTGATCCTCGGGTTCTTTTTTCTCGGGATCCTTTATATGAACTGGTTTCGCAAGTCCCGTCTGGGATTTCAGCTGCGCGCCATCAAGGACAATGAGGAGGTGGCCCGCTCCCTGGGAATCAATGTCCACTGGGCCAAGATCAAGACCTATGCTATTGCCACGGCCTTTGTGAGCATGGTGGGCTCCTTTCATACGTGTTACATCAGAAATATCGAACCGGAAGACACCATGAGCCTCGATATCTCAATCCTCATCGCCCTCATGGCCATGCTGGGGGGGGCCGGGTCCCTGTGGGGGCCCATCATCGGCGCCGGCATATTGATCCCCCTCAAGAGTTATCTCAAGGAATGGCTGGGAGCCAGGGCAGGGATCATCGGGATTGACCTGATTCTTTATGCCATGATCATCATGGCCATCTCTGCCTTTGAACCCCGTGGGATTTGGGGGATTGTGCAGAAATTCCGGCGAAGGAGACAGTAGGAATGGCTGTGTTGGATCTTCAGCGGGTGGCCAAGAACTTCGGGGGCCTGATGGCCAACCACGATATCTCCTTTTCAGTGGAAAAGGGGGAACTCCTTGGACTTATCGGACCCAACGGAGCGGGAAAAACCACCCTTTTCAACTGCATTTCCGGGGTTTATCCCATCACTTCCGGGCGGATATTTTTTGAGGGAGAAGATATCACCAGCCTCAAGGCCCACGAGGTGGCCCGTCGGGGGTTGGCCAGGACCTTTCAGGTATATGTGGCATCCGGGGATCTGACCGTGATCGAAAATGTCATGGTGGGGTGCTTCACGCACACCCGGTCCCGAAACAGGGCCAGGTCCCAAGCTATGGATATCCTGAGAGACCTCAATATTGAGGATCTCTCCGAGTCCCTGGTTCACGAACTCCCGGTGGCCTCCCAGAAACGGGTGACCATGGCCACAGCCATCGCTACCCAGCCCAAACTGCTCCTGCTGGACGAGGTGGCCGCAGGGCTTAATCATAACGAGATCGAAGAGATTATGGCGAGCATCCGGCATGTTCATGAGGATCTGGGGATGACGGTCATGCTCATTGAACATGTGATGGAACTGGTGATGAAGGTGAGCCATCGGGTCATTGTCCTCGATTACGGGGAGAAGATCGCAGACGGCGATCCCGAGACCATCTCTAAAGACACCCGTGTTATCAAGGCCTACCTGGGGGAAAAGTATGTTCGGGAGCACGGCGCAGGATGATATTGGTTTGTTGAGTTCATTGGGTTTATTGCATCCATGGAGTTTGTTGGGTTGATACGGTTCAGCATGCGGGTGCAGACTCCAGGCACTTTAGCTTACTTTAGGCACTAGTACCTTATCGCCAGGTGTTCTGTCGCGAAAAACAAGAAGATGATTGTGAGAGGGTGACGTCTTTAATTTGGAATAATGGAAGTATGGAATGATGGAATAATGGGTTTAAGGAAAAAAACCTTTTCTGGGTGATCCAGGTTCCTTTCCCAACCTTCCATTATTCCAGTATTC
>JAIPDI010000070.1 GCA_021737785.1 Deltaproteobacteria bacterium | reverse complement strand
TTATTTATGTTGTCAAAGAGCATTTTTTAGATGCTTGGAACCGAAAGGAAAAAACTTACACTTTATCCGTTCGCCATTATGAGCATATGCTCATAATGGCGGCTTGATTGAGTTCTGACTTTTTACGAGACCGTCAAATTTTAGTGAGTGGTTCTACCATTGGCAATTCTAAAACAAATCTTTCTTTTGGCTCCTTCTTACGCTTTATTAAGTCTCTTCCATGCCTTTCATAAAGATCCTCTGCCAATCTCTCCAATGAAGCCGGTTTATCTGAGCGTTTTAAGGATGATCTGGCGATAACATTATATGTATGCAACTGATGATAAATGTAGCCATGTTGGATAGCCTTTTCATAATTCTCAGTCGCAGCCTCCAAGACACAACAACCATTCTCATATTTGCATGTGTATCCCAGATAATTTACAAAAATCTCAGCTTCATAATATTTTCTTATTTTACATGCCATTAATACAATATCTGAATGTTCAAATTTCAGGACAGAATCTTCATGCATATTGTTGAAGCAACTGATATTTATACCACAGAAAATTTGGTACAAAAAGACTATATATGAGATGGCTTCACAGATTTGCTCTTTGGAATAATACAAAATTTCAGAAGGATCAGCTTCATTATTGTTTTCATAATTTCTCATAAAAAGTATTTCTATGGTGGCCAAAAGGTCCTTTATTAATGTCTTTTTGCGCTTCTTTATCTCCTTTATTAAATCTATTTCGATTCGTTTTACGTTCGGCGCAAGCGATAGAAGAGTGTGTATCGATTTCAGATATGATACGATTTCTTTGGAAAGACCGAGGTTTTCTCGGTATTGAAGTGCATTTGAGGTCACGAATTCGAGTATTCTGGATTCCATGTTATATTTTGATGCGCGAAATAGACCATTTCGTTGCATTGCTTTTATGACTTTTCCCTTGTTTAGAAGTAATCCAGCAATAAACCAATTCAGGGCACGCCCTTTCTTGCCACCAACTAAAAAATTATCAATATTCTTAAATAGCGTTCCCCTTTCCTTTTTTTCCATATGATATCCAGAGAGTTTTCCTTTGAGTTTTTCGATATCATTTAGCCAAAAGGAACTAGACATTAGCCTTGATAATTCTTCGAAATTCATAACGAAACTATCCTGGAAAATATATATTGCGTATTCCGGTGAAGTCGGCCACCTGTTCCAGTGGATTCCGGCCACCTGTTCCAGTGGATTCCGGTCACCTGTTCCAGTGGATTCCGGTCACCTGTTCCGGATGATTCCGGCCGGTTATTCCGGTGGAAAGCGGCCACCGATTCCGGGGCATTCCGGCCACCCCGTGAATCGGAGCGAAGCGACGCTTGATTTTCTATTTTCAAGATTTGTTTTGATTCGTCAAGTTGGATTTTAATTTTCTCATTGATTGTCCTTTCAGGGTGATTTTGTAAGCGTTATGCACCAAGCGGTCAAGGATGGCATCAGCGATGGTTGGATCGCGGATATTGGCATGCCATTCCTGGATGGGGAGTTGGGCCGCAACGATGGTGGATGCCAGTGTGTGACTGTCCTCAACCACTTCGAGGAGGTCGCGTCTTTCCTGTGCGCTCATGGGAGAGAGGCCGAGTTTCTGATTGGGACCGTTTTTTGGCTGCCCATTTAATGATCCTGGAAGGAGTCCACTCCAGGTGCCTCTGATGGCTTTTAGGCATGTGTTCGGGGAGTGTGGTAAACCTTCTGCCCATGGTACGATCATGGAATGGCTCCATGGTGGCGATCATTAACACCATCGCACGGAAAGTTCCTTTGGCTCCAGGCTCTATCGTGATCGCTCATGGATTGAGCTTGACAATTCTCCCATTTAGGCTAAAATTGGGGAACGCATTCCCTCAAATTGTATTTAATTTGGGGAATTCGAGAGATCATTGCGTTTATGTAGCCAAGAAGGAACACTTGAGGTTGGCTATAAGCCTTGAACTTCTGAACCTTTAAACCAGTGAACGGATCCCTATGTTGATCGAGCGAACCATCCGCAAACATATTGAAGACAGGATGTTCAAGGGAAAAATCATCATTGTCTATGGAGCGAGGCAAGTCGGGAAAACGACGCTCATCAGGGACATCGAAGTGCGATACGATGCACAAAATCCGCTTTACCTCAATTGCGATGAGCCGGACATACGAGAACTCCTCACCACGAAAACATCTACGGAACTAAAAGAAACCATCGGCAATCATGAGCTCATTTTAATCGATGAAGCCCAGAGGGTTCCCGACGTCGGATTGACCCTGAAATTAATAGCGGACAGTTTCTCCAATATCCAGGTTATCGCAACCGGTTCCTCTTCGTTCGAGCTTTCCAGCAGTGTTGTCGAACCGCTTACCGGCAGAAAATTTGAATTTTATCTGTTTCCTCTTTCTGTTCAGGAATTATCAGCCGTCTATTCGCCTCTTGAAATCAAAAGGCTCATCGAAAACCGTCTGATCATGGGCATGTATCCTGAAGTTGTAACAAATCCCAGCGAATCCAAGGAGCTGATAGATGAGCTTGCCAGGAGCTACCTTTATAAGGATATTCTGACCTACCAGGGGCTTCGAAGCCCGGAAGCGCTGGAAAAGCTGGTACAAGCGCTGGCGCTCCAGATCGGCGGCGAAGTTTCATATAATGAGCTGGCAGGCATTGTGGGAATCGATAAGAAGACCGTTGATGCCTACATCCAGATACTCGAAAAGGCATTTGTTGTTTTCAGGCTGAACCCGTTTTCACGAAACCTCAGAAATGAACTCAAAAAACTGAGGAAGGTCTATTTCTATGACACCGGTATTCGAAACGCCGTGATTCGCAACCTCAACCCTATCCACCTTCGCCAGGATGCAGGGCAATTGTGGGAAAACTTTCTGATCAGCGAACGCATGAAATACAATCTAAACAACAGGGTCCATGTGAACGCCTATTTCTGGCGAAGCCACCAGCAACAGGAGATCGATTATCTGGAGGACAATGGCGGGCTTCTCTCCGGTTTTGAGATGAAGTGGGGCACTAAACGACATCGAATTCCAAAGGTTTTTCTCTCGACATACAAGGACAGCACCATAGAGAAAATCGACCGGAAGAATTTTATGCATTTCGTTTGTCCGGAAGACAGGTGACGGCACTTAAAAGATATAGGGAAGGATTGCAGGTTTAAAGGTTTAGAGGTTCAAAGGTTGAGGGGTTGGGGGCGGCCTTATGGCCAACCTTGAACCCTAAACCCGGACCTGGAACGGTTTATCCGCCGGTCTTTTGGCGGACTCCGACTCAGCTTCGTAAGCGTCCAGCCATTTTCGTCCTTGGCCGGATTAGAAATTTCTCAGGGATGTCAGAGCCGTTTCTTGGCGAATGCCCTGCCGGAGGGGCTCTTCAGATATGCCTCAAAATCGAGGGCTTTTTGGCGGTCTGTAAATGCAATGGCTGTTTTCACCCGCCAAGGTTTCAGTCTCGCTGTGTGTTGATTATGGCCTTGATTGTGGGACTCGAGTCGGGACTGCAGGTTTTCGGTGAAGCCGGTATAGAACCGGTTGGGGAACCTTTCGGATTCCAGGATATACGTGTAATAGAATTTCATCCGCTTCTGATTCTACACACAGGACTTCGAAGGAAAATTCCTTTACCTGGCGTGCCGAGCCGTAGCTTGGAGCGAAAAAGTCTCTTGGGTTTGGCCCGACTTCGCGCGGCATGCTTCGTCGCGGCAGCCTTCGCTTTCCGCTCTGCTCCAAGCGAAGGCTGGTCGGGGCGAGAGGATTTGAACCTCCGACACCCTGCTCCCAAAGCAGGTGCGCTACCAGGCTGCGCCACGCCCCGATGTCTCGATCCGTCGAATGCGGTATGGGTGAGTTTAGTCACTTGCAGGCGCAAAATCAAGTCCGTATTTGCGCATTAATTTCTTGACCTCCCAGGCGCTTCTATTATAGTGTCTGCGTACCCATGGGCACCTGTGTAAAGGCAGGAGAAGGGTTCCGCCCTACATCATCTGAAAATCGGGAGGCCTCATATGGACCTTTTCAGAAAGATCGGCATCGGAATTGTATCCATCATCCCCGCATTTGTATTGGGCGGCCTTATCTGGCAGTGGTTCGGATCCTGGCTGGCTGTTCTGGGGATGGTGATCATTGTGGGGATCTTTTCCGGCTCCGCCATCGCCGGAAAATTTTCCAGGGAACAGGGATAAAACCGGTTTTTTACCCATCCGTGGGTCAAGGGGGGATCGAACCCCGTGGTTCAGTCCCCCCTATTCGGCTTAGGCGATCCCCAGGCTGAACTTGAGGGATTTGAGGGTGTTTCTCATGAGCATGGTGATGGTCATGGGGCCTACACCGCCGGGAACAGGGGTAATATAGCCGGCAATCTCCTTGGCCGCATCAAAGTCCACGTCCCCTCTCAGTATGGCCACTTTTTTACCTGTCTTTTCGCTCACTTTCTCTCCCACGCGGTTGACCCCCACATCAATGACACAGGCCCCCGGTTTGATCCACTCGGGCTTTACGAGCCCTGGAACACCGGCCGCAACAATCAGGATATCGGCCCGCTTGCAATGGCCGGCCAGGTCCTTGGTCCGGGTATGAACGATGGTGACCGTGGAATTGGCGCCCGGGCCTTTCTGGACCATCATGTTGGCAATGGGCTTGCCCACGATATTGGAGCGGCCGACCACCACCACCTCGGCGCCGCTGGTCTCCACCCCGGCCCGTACGATCATCTCCTGAATGCCAGCGGGCGTACAGGGCGGAAATTTGACCTCTGAGCCCCCGATCATCAGCCTCCCCACGTTTACGGGATGGAACCCGTCCACGTCCTTGTCCGGATCGATGGCATTGAGCACCTTTTTCTCATTGATCTGCTTGGGAAGCGGCAACTGCACCAGGATCCCGTGGATTGAATCGTCCTTGTTATACTTGTCGATCAGGGCCAGGAGTGCTTCTTCGGAGATATCTTCAGGTTGATTATCCTGAATCTCTTTAAACCCGAGCTGGTTAGCGGTCTTTACCTTGAGCGTTACATAGGATATGGAGGCCGGATTCGCGCCCACCAGGATGGTCACCAGGCCGGGAACCTTGCCGTGTTTTTCCTTGATCTCCTTGACTTCCGCTTCGATTTCCTTGAGGATTTGTTCCCGAATGTCAGTCCCTTTAATCAATTTTGCCGTCATCTTGAATCTCCTTTGCTGAAAAGTTTGCACTCATCCGATAAATTCAGTAACCTTGAGAAAAAAGTTACAAAGTCCGCGTGGTTTGTGCATATCATACTCTCGGGCCGATATCAAATATTTTATGTGACCGTACACGGGTTGCAGGGTTTTCCTCTCATCCCCCCGGAAAAACCCGGCAATCGTAATCACCTGTTTACCTTGGTTTGCATAGGAGGGAATCGATGAAAGCCAACCTGATTTACATCACCGCAGGGAGTATGGATGAGGCCAGGGGTATCGCAAAGGCACTGGTCTCCAATCGATTGGCCGCATGTGCCAACATCATTGACAACATGAATTCCCTCTACTGGTGGAATGGAGAGATTCAGGAAGAGAGGGAGGTGATCCTTATCGCCAAGACGGTTGAGTCCCTGGTCCCCGAGGTGATCGACAAGGTTAAGTCGATGCACAGCTATGAATGCCCTTGTATCGTGAGCCTACCGATCATTGAAGGGAATCCGGCCTTCTTGGAGTGGATAGAGAAAGAGACCCGGTGAGATGGGGATGGATACCCGGCCCGTCACCCCTTGAGGGACCGCTTTTTTCTCATCATCAGCACCAGCAACACAACAATCGCGATGCCGAACACCACCAGTATGGCGATATTGTACTGGAGCATGATGTGGGCCATTCTTGCTTTTGCGTTTTCCCAATTGGCGCCGATCGTATAGCCCAGGGCGATCCAGATAAGGTTCCATAGGGAGGCGCTGACCAGCGCCAGGAGAATCACCTTGAGGGGCCTCAGCTGCAACATCCCCCCGGCGACGGATATGACCGAGCGGATACCGGGAAAGAATCGGTTCAGCAATATGAGAAAATAGCCGTATTTTTTAAACCATCCCTCGGCCCGTATAATATCGCTCGCCTTGAACAGGCGGTAATCCCGTTCAATAAAAAATCGCCTCCCCAGGATCCCCCCCACCCAGAAGAGGCATATGAAACCGAGCAGGCTCCCCGAGGTGGTCGCCAGATAGACCCCCATAAAAGAAAGCCTTCGGGCGCCCACCAGGAAGGCCCCGAAAGCGGTGATGGTATCCCCCGGTATGGGTGGGAAGACGTTTTCCACAAATGCGCTGACCCCCAGCAGAATATACACAAGGGTGTTGGGGAGTGCATCAAGGAAACCGAGGAAACTGTCTAGCCAGGGCAATGGACCTCCAAAGGCGCAAGGCGTCAGGCATAAGGCGCAGGCGCAGGGGGCGACGTTCATCGGCCGTCCTCTAACAGCCATCAGCCCGGCGCAAGCAACGAGCAACAAGTAAGGAGCTGAAAGCTCAAAGCTCAAGGCTCAAAGCGGCCAGCATCCGGAATCGCACTATTATTCTGTTTTCCACGCCAAAAGCAAGAGCTCTTTTTGCCTTGACGGGCTCATCGGCTTCTGGTATTTCAACATCTCTAAACAGGAGGTCGTATTCGTGGCAAACAAGAAGATCAGTAGAAAAGAACTGTTGAAAGGGCCGGATGAATTTCTGACCTTGTCCAGCAGGGCCGCCGTCTTTTTCGGCGCCCATGTGCGTGAATTAAAGATCGTCGGGATCGCCGTGGTGGTTATCGTTGCGGGCTATCTCTCCGTATATGCCTATATGGGTCATGTCAACAAAAAGGGCCAGGAGGCCTACAATCTTGCCTACAACGCCCTGACAGATACTGCGGAGCCCGGTGCAACACCTGGAGAAGAGGACCTCAAGGCCGCGGAAGACCTGTTTGAGCAGGTGATTGATCAATATGGGATGTCCAAGGCGGCCCGATTGGCACTGCCGCAGGTCGGTCATATTAAATTTACACAAGAGAACTATGAGGATGCCGTTCGTTACTATGACCGGTTTAAAGAAGAAATCTCCGGCCGTAAGGACTATGAAGATCTGACTTCGCTGGCCTTGGCCTCATGTTACGAAGCCAAGGGGGAGATGGAAAAGTCCATTTCCATCCTGAAGCCTCTTGTGGCGGACCCGGCCAATCCATTCAGGGAAACAGCCATGTTAAACCTGGAACGTGTATACCGGCTGGATAATCAGCCCGATAAGGCACACGACATTCTGGAAAAATTCGTAGAGGAATTTAAGACATCTCCCTTTTTATCGATGGCCAAGGCCCGCCTCTAGATGCACGTCCCGGAAATTCTACCCCGCCAAGGAGCGGAGACTGTGGTGTTGAACCGGATTGATGGAATAGTGAAATAATTTTCCATCCTTCCAACATCCCAATTGGGGCAAAACCCCTAAGTTTTTATCTGCGACAGTGGGCAGAACGTCCCCTTTCCTCTTGATGCCCGCGCAGGGCCCAGGGCCATGGATGCGCCATGCCGTGGGGTTCTCTTTCCTGCTTTTCTGCGGGTTGTGACTCTGATTCTGATTCGTTCCGGGACCGGACCGATGGTTTTTCTTGACAGTCCTCAAGACCTTTCTTTATAGTCATTTTGTAGCTGAAATATAGCTTTTCGGGAGGGGAAGTCATGATTATCACGGAGATTTTGGCCAGAAACGCCAGGATGTACAGGGATGAAATCGCCCTCATTGAAAGAGAACCTGCAAAAGGGAAACGGGTGGCCATCACCTGGAAGGAGTTCGATGAGACGGCCAACCGGATCAGCAATGCCCTCATCAAGAAGGGCATTCGAAAGGGGGACAAGGTCATTCACCTGATGATGAACTGCCTTGAATGGCTCCCCGCCTATTTCGGCATATTGAGAACCGGGGCCTGGGCAGTACCCCTCAATTTCCGCTTCTCGGCCGAAGATATCCGGTACTGTGCGGATATTGCAGAGGCAAAGGCGTTGATTTTCGGGGAAGAATTTGTGGATCGGATTGACGCCATTAAAGAAGACCTTCTGACCATCCACAGCTTTGTCTTTGTCGGACCGGAAGAGGTGCGGCCGGATTATGCCGAACCATTGGATGCCTTTATTCGGAACAGCCCTCCCCACAACCCCGATATTCCGATGGCGCTCCTGGACAATGCAGCGCTCTATTTTACCTCGGGCACCACCGGAACCCCCAAACCGATTCTCCTGACCCACCGGAACCTGGAAGCTGCCTGCGTGGTGGAAAACCGCCATCACAACCAGACCCACGATGACAATTTTCTCTGCATCCCCCCCCTCTACCATACCGGGGCCAAGATGCACTGGTTCGGGAACTTCATTGTGGGCGCGAGGGGGGTGATCTTGAAGGGGGTCAAACCTGAATGGATTCTTGAGGCGGTGAGCGAGGAGCAGGCAACCATTGTCTGGCTCCTGGTGCCGTGGGCCCAGGATATCCTGATCGCCATTGAAAACGGGGATGTCCATCTCAGCGACTACAAACTGGACCAGTGGCGATTGATGCACATCGGGGCCCAGCCCGTTCCCCCGAGCCTCATCAAGAACTGGAAAAAGGTATTTCCGAATCATGCCTACGACACCAATTACGGCTTGAGTGAAACCACCGGTCCGGGATGCGTCCACTTAGGGATGGAGAATCTCCACAAGGTCGGCGCCATCGGCGTCCCTGGTTTTGACTGGGAATACAAGGTCATGGACCTGGACGGCACTGAGGTCAAAAGGGGCGAACCGGGCGAACTTGCGGTGAAAGGTCCCGGCGTAATGAAGGAGTATTACAAGAACGCGGAGGCCACCCGGAGCACCCTGGTGGACGGATGGCTCCACACGGGCGATATGGCCCGGGTGGATGAAGACGGCTTCATCTGGCTGGTGGACCGGAAAAAAGACATCATCATTACGGGCGGCGAAAATATCTTCCCCGTGGAGATCGAGGAGTTTCTCATGGAAAACCGACAGGTCCAGGACGCGGCCGTCATCGGGATCCCTGACGAGCGGCTGGGGGAGATCGTCGCAGCGGTGATCAAGGTCAAGCCGGGGGCCACGTTGACCGAGGAGGATGTCATCGCATTCTGTGAAGGATTGCCGCGATACAAGCGGCCGCGCAAGATCATCTTCGGCGACGTGCCCAGAAATCCCACCGGAAAGATAGAAAAGCCCAAACTCAGAAAGCAGTATGCGGGTATGGCGGAGAGTTTCAGGATATAGGGAGAAGTGAAGATTCAGGGATTCAGGAATTCATGGATTGGAAATGCCGGGATGCTGGAATCCTGGAATATTGGAATTGACGGATTGGGATCTGTAAAATCTGCGCAATCGGCGGATGGGATTGAGGAATTTGGGGATTTGGCAATCTTGGTTTCCATTCCATTGGGGTGAAACCCTTCTTGCCGTTGTTTCACCGGGCCTTGTTAGGAGACATTTTTTGAATTTTTTAACCACCAACTGTTGGGAGGCGAAACATGCATAAGCTATTGACGGATACGCCGGGAGAAGAAATGCTCCTCCTGGGTAACGAGGGCATTGCCCGAGGCGCCCTGGAGGCAGGGGTCTCCTTTGCCACATGCTATCCGGGAACCCCTTCTTCCGAGATCCCGGAGAATTTTTTCAATATCAGCAGGGAAACGGACCTCTATTTTGAATATTCAACCAATGAAAAGGTGGCCCTCGAGGTGGCTGCCGGGGCCGCGGTCGCAGGACTGAGGACCATTGTGACCATGAAACACGTGGGAATGAACGTGGCCGCCGATCCGCTCATGACCCTTGCCTACGTGGGCATAAAGGGCGGCATGGTGATCATCAATGCGGATGATCCCTCCCTTTTCTCCAGCCAGAACGAGCAGGACAACCGCTACTTCGCCCGTCTTTCGGGTCTCCCCATGTTGGAACCCACCAACACCCAGGAGATGAAAGACATGACCGTGGCGGCCTTTGATCTGTCCGAGGAGCTGAAACTGCCTGTGATTATACGGACAACCACGCGGTTGGCCCATATTCGAGGGCCGGTCCGTCTGGGGGCGCTGAGACCGGTCCAGAAAAAGGCCCATTTTGAAAAAAATCCATTCCATTTCGTTACCGTGCCGGCCGTTTCCCGAAACCTCCACAAACTCCTGCTGGAAAAATATGATCAGGCCGCTCAAAAATCCGACAGCGGACCATACAACCAGATTATCGGCGATGGCAAATGGGGAATTGTGGCCAACGGGGTCAGCTTCAATTATGTGACCGATGCGGTCTCCGACCTGGGGATCAGGGATAAGGTCAGC
The DNA here is from genome assembly GCA_021737785.1 of Deltaproteobacteria bacterium. NCBI lineage: Bacteria > Pseudomonadati > Myxococcota > Myxococcia > Deltaproteobacteria bacterium. Next base: position 11,176 of record JAIPDI010000070.1, on the reverse strand, counting down.
ATCCTCAAACTGGGATTTTCCTGGCCTCAACCCGAGACGCTCTCCATCCGCTTCCTGAAAGGCGTGGACAAGGTCCTGGTGGTTGAGGAACTGGAGCCCCTAAATGAAACCGAGCTGAAGGCCCTGGCCCATGAAAACGATATCTCCATATTGATCAAAGGCAAAGGCGTGGGAGCGTTTTCCCGTCTCTACGAGTACGATCCCGGAATGGTCCGGAAGGCGGTGGCCCAGTACTTCGGCATCGATTACACGCCCTACAAAGCGCTCGATATGTCGGACCTCCCGCCCCTTCCCGGAAGGCCGCCGAACCTGTGTGCGGGATGCCCCCACCGGGCAACCTACTATGCGGTCAAACAGGTCTATGGCGACGACGCCGTCTACCCGACGGACATCGGTTGTTATACACTGGGCGTCCTCCCCCCCATCTCCATGGCCGATTTTGTCATCTGCATGGGCTCATCCGTCAGCTCGGGCTGCGGGTTCTCCAAGGCCACGGATCAGAAGGTCGTCTCCTTTATCGGCGATTCCACCTTTTTTCACTCGGGCATTACCGGGCTGGTGAATGCCGTTCACAACCAACACAACTTCACCCTGGTGATCCTGGATAACGGGACCACGGCCATGACCGGCCACCAGATCCATCCGGGGGTCGATACCGTGCCGATGGGCGTCGAACGGACCCGCATCTCCATTGAAAACGTGGTCCGGGGACTGGGGGTGGAGGACGTTCACGTGGTGAAGCCGTTTAAGCTGAAAAAGACCGTTGAGGCGGTAAAGGCCGCCAGGGATTACGACGGCATATCGGTCATCATTTCACAGGAGATGTGTCCACTCTTTGCAAAGGCCACCAAGCAGTTCAAGAAGAGCCATGCATTTTACATCAATCGCGATAAGTGCAAAAACCACAGGGACTGCATCAATCTCCTGGCCTGTCCGGCCATGTACCTCGAGGGGGATCAGGTCGAGATCGACAAGAACCTCTGTATCGGATGTTCGGTCTGCGCGCAGGTCTGTCCGGAAAATGCAATTCTACCGCTCAAAGGATAAAAAGGGAGGCTTCTTATGGAGACAAAAAGACTGGTATTTATCGGCGTAGGGGGACAGGGCAACCTGTTGGCCTCCCGCCTGCTGGGAGAGGCCGCCCTCTCCATCGGGATACCCACGGTGGTGAGCGAGATCCACGGCATGGCCCAGAGGGGCGGCATTGTGGAATCGGCGGTCCTGTTGGGCAACGTGACCAGCCCCATCGTGTCCGCGGCCGAGGCCGACGTGCTTATCGGATTCGAGCCGCTGGAGACCCTGAGGGCCCTCGGAAAATGCAATCAGGACACCGTGGTGATCACCAACACCCATCCCCTCCCCCCCTTTACCGTAGCCGTCGGCCAGGGGGTCTATCCGCCGGTGGAGGAGAGTCTGAGACTGATCCGGAACAAGGTCCACAAGATGATTGCACTGGACGGAAACGCCATTGCAGAATCGGTCGGCAACCCCCTCTCCCTCAACATGGTGATGCTGGGGGCCTTGATCGGATCGGGAACCATTCCCATCGGCGCTGAAGAGATGAAAAAGATCCTCTCCACATCCACCAAAAAGGCCTTCCTGGAATCCAATCTGAAGGCCTTCGATATGGGGATGGAAAAGGCAATTGAGGTAAGTTCTGCTGAAAGGCAGGCCTAAAACGCCTGAGAAAATTGAAAGCCTGCTGCATGACCGGGCGCTGATGCCTTCTGCAGCAGGCTTTTCCAATTGTGGCCTGTAGTGACGGCCGTGGATTCAGGGAAAGGCTTTACAGAGTCGATATACAAGAAGGTTGGTTAACGCAAATATGCTTGCCAAGTCCAGATGAAAATGCGCCCTGTCATCAATCCCGATGATTGCTCTGGCTGAAGACGGCTGATCTCCCTCCCAAAATAGAACGTATAACGGCACATACGGCAACCCCGGTATGCGAATCGCCGTGTCCGCGCCATCGATCATCTCGCCGCCGACTGCAAGGGCACGATCGATCAGTTGACCGGGATCCTTGGCAAAGGCCTTGGCCAGCGGACCCGCGGCCACCGCGTGGGCACCCGTGAAAAACATCCGGCCCCCGGGAAGTTCCTGCGGCACTACCATACGGCCGCTGGGCGGCACCCCCTTGGAAGTGGCCAGAGTGGTGAGCAACACCACGCCGGCCTGATAGCTGACCCGATGATCGGCTCGGCCGGACTCTGTGATCTGCTTTTTATCCGGATCGACGGTATATTCGATCCCGATAATGGGCACTTTGAAGAGGGTTCCGTCCCATAGAGCGCCGACCGCCTCCGCTGCCTGTTGGGGAGACCGTTTTCTTAGGTCGTCCCACAACGCTTGAGGGATCTGATCTGCATATCTGAACAAGTCTTCCTGCGATGTCTTCATTTGCGCTGCGCTCCGACTCTGCGTTGTTGTCATATAGACCGCCTCTCCTCAAAAAAATATTCTCAAACCGCCTGCCCCGGTTCAACACATGATCCCACGAATCTGCATATTCGATGCTGAGTTGCGCTTCTCATTACCCATCATTCAATCATGCGTCAACAGCGGATGGGGTCGCTTCAGTGATGTTGCGCCGACTTCCATCCTTTATTCTTCGTCCAAACGGGCAGACTTTGATGCAAATGCCACAGATAGATCCACCGATTCCAGGTAAAATGGCATACTCCTTCGTGAGTCTCTCCACACATCGGGAAAAATACAAGGCCTCTTCCCTATCCTTGTAATGGCCCAACGTATTCACACCTTTGATTGCTTTTGCCGGGCATGCATCGCGGCACAATGTGCACTCCCCGCATCGGTTCTTTACAGGCGAATCAGCGAGTAGCGGTGCTTCTGTGAGTACGGTGACAAGACGTACTCTTGAACCGTATTGGGGCGTTATAAGGAGGAGGTTCTTTCCCTGCCAGCCCAATCCGGCCATCCGTGCCACGGCCTTGTGACTGATTGCCCCATGCCAGTTTTCTCGATCAAGGACCTGGGATGCCGGGATGGGAAGGCTATGGTAGCCCTCTTTCTGAAATGCCACAGTGGTACGAAATGCAATCTCATCCAAAATACGATTGGCGGTCTGATACACTGCGCCATAAATCGGCGTGGGCCTGTCCGAGATTGCCTCAAAAACGGGAATTGGAAGCTGAACGGCAATTGAAACGGCTCGCGTAACGCCATGTAACAAATCAGGAGGGTCGACCTTGAGCCCATGCAACGGCGCGACCTCAGCCACCCCAACTAAATCAGCCCCCCAATCAGCAATCCTGGCCTTTACTCGTTTGGTGTATTCAGATGATATCATCTGTTGCCTCCCTCCCCCATGCCCAGCTGTAGACAGATCAGAATCACCGGCCGGTAAACGAAATCACAATCAGATCAATCTTTCGATTTCAACCTTGGCGGCAACGAGTGTTTGCCATTGGGTTTTCCGAACCTGCTCCAAAAACGCAAGCCTTCTTTCATTATCCTGTCAGGTTTTTCTTGATGGTCCCCGTTGTCAGGGCACACTGCCCCCAGGCAATAGGCCCCCACGCTCAGGTTCCACATATCAGCGGTGTCTTTTAGAGGTTCAATAAAGGCGAGATAATCCTCATTTTTTCGGAAAACAGCCTCTCCCCATCTCCCCCTGTTCATTACATGGTATCAAGCATCCGGATATTCCATTCTCAGCGGTCTGGACATAATCCTGCTTTACAGCAACGCAGAATATGAGTCAAGCGTAGACCCCTTTAATTTATCTTTCATGCCATCTCAATTCGAGAAACAGCCTATCATGTGGGATTGTGGGAAGTATGCTTTGTGAAATGATCGGTGATTTCCGGTTTTCATAAAAATACAAGATGTTATTTAGCCAGGATGGCTTGGTGAAAGACTATCCCCTATTTCTATGGAATTCAAGGAATTCAGACGGAGAAAGGACCGTAACGCCTTCTCGATATTCAGAAGGATAGTGAACGGCATTCCCGGTTATCAGGCAGCTTGCCCGGCTGGCCACAGCGGCCTCGAGGAAGGGTTCATCGTCTGGGTCCGGCAAGTGATTTTTGAGGGTGGAACTCGAAACGACCAAGGCGTAGCGATCAATAAAATCAAGGAGTGTGTTGACACGTTCTTCGTCGAAATCGAATTTGGGACGGTGAAGAACCTCCCGATATTCTGACAATATCCGTGCATCCACGTGTAATACGAGTTCACCGGAGGACACCATGTTTACAATTTTGCCGCTGGGGCCGAAGGGCGTCAGCAGCCCGGAGACGAGAACATTCGTGTCCAGTACGACGTTCACTTCCGCCTCTCTGCCCTTACGGCGGCTATCTCGGACTCGATTTCATCCATGGATATGCTGTCGGTTCCTTTTTGCAGAGATTCGTACTGAATAGATGCAACGGCTTCGACTGCCCGAGCCCGACGAAATGAGTTCAGGACTTCTTCAAGGTTCTTTTCATCTATAGACGAAAGGATGGCAATCGGTTTGCCGTTGCTGGTAACAATCATCTCCTTTTCCAGCGGCAGTTCCCGCCAGACTTGGGATGATTTTGCCTTCAGGTCTCTTACACTCAAAAATCTCATATCACCCTACCTCCATTGAGACGCAACTGTAGACTCAATTATAACCCCAAATGAGTTTCGATGCAACCCCAATTGCATCCCTGCGGTTTATTGCCGTCACTGTCTGTAAAATCGGTTCAGCAGCGCCCACTTGAGACCCCCACCATAGTTTGTCACGCGAGTCAACAACGCCCCCAAGGCCCACTTGTCATTTTTTATAAGCAGCCACTACCTCTCCGTTTTTGCAAAACAATGGCTGTAGCGCCGAGAAGAAGCAACCCAAAAAGGATCATTCCCCATTCATTTAGGGTTGGGATCGACCGATCAAACATGAAATCTTCAACACTTGTTGCAGTCCCATCATCCGTGGTTACGGTTACTTTGCCTGTCGCCCCATGACCCACTACCGCCCTGATTTGCGTTGTTGTATCGACTGTAAAACTGTACGCATGCGTGTTCCCAAATTTGACTGTTATATCGGTAGAGGTAAAGTTCGTGCCGATGATTATTACGATCGTGCCTGGTCCTCCGCTTTTGGGATTGAAGTCTGTGATGGTTGGGGCCTGCTTACTGGTGGTAAAAGAAACCTCATTGCCGTAGAATGTTCCTATCGCATCCGTTGCATAGGCCCTGACATAGTAGGTGGTATTGGGGGTCAGCCCTGTCATATTGGAAGTGAATGCGCCGGTGGAGCTGACCGGACCTTGTCGTGTTCTGCTGCCCGCTATTGTCGGAGTCCCGGTGGCGCTCCAGCAAATGCCGTGTTGCGTGGGAGGGGGTGAGCCGAGATCCGTGATATTTCCGTTTCCGGTTGCCGTGGTGGTGCCGATGTTGGTTACCGCCTGCGTGGTCACCGTTGCGGCCTGCGATCTGGTGATAAAAGAAACTTCGTTGCCGTATGATGTACCGGCCGCATTGGTTGCATAGGCCCTGACATAGTAGGTGATATTGGGCGACAGCCCTGTCATATGGGATACAAACGGGCCGGTTGTGCTTGTCGGACCTTCTTCAGTTTTGCTGCCCGCTATTGTCGGAGTCCCGGTGGTGTTCCAGCAAACGCCGTGTTGTATGGGAGGGGGGGAACCGAGATCCGTGACATCTCCGTTACCGTCCGCCGAGGTGTTACCGATGCCGCTGATCGCCTGGGTGGTCACCGCTGGGGCCTGCGCACTGGTGGTAAAAGAAACCTGGGTGCCGTACGCGATTCCAGCGGGATTTATGGCATAGGCCCTGACATAGTAGGTGGTGTCGGACGACAGCCCTGTCATATGGGATACGAATGGCCCGGTGGCGCTGACAGACCCGTCTTCAGTTTTGCTGCCCGCTATTGTCGGAGTCCCGGTGGTGTTCCAGCAAACGCCGTGTTGTGTGGGATCTGGAAAACCGAGATCCGTAATATTTCCATTCCCGTTCGCAGATATGTTGCCGATGCCGCTGACCGTCTCTGTGGTCACCGTTGGGGCCTCCTCACTGGTGGTAAAAGAAACTTCGTTGCCGTATGAGGTTTCGGCCGCATTCGTTGCATAGGCCCTGACATAGTAGGTGGTATCTGGGGACAGCCCTGTCATATGGGATACAAATGGCCCGGTGGCGCCGACCGGCCCGTCTTCTGTTTTGCTGTCCGCTGTTGTCGGAGTTCCACTGGTGTTCCAGCAGACGCCGTGCTGGGTGGGAGGGGGAGAACCGAGATCCGTGATATTTCCGTTCCCGTCCGCCGAGGTGTTACCAATGCCGCTGACCGCCTGCGTGGTCACCGTTGGGGCCTCCTTACTGGTGGTAAAACAGACCTGATGGCCGTAGAATGTTCCAACCGTATCCGTTGCATAGGCCCTGACATAGTAGGTGGTATCGGGGGACAGGCCTGTCATATGGGATACAAATGGCCCGGTGGCGCCGACCGGCCCTTCTTCTGTTTTGCTGTCCGCTATTGTCGGAGTTCCGGTGGTGTTCCAGCAAACCCCGTGTTGCGTGGGAGGGGGGGATCCGAGATCCGTGATATTTCCGTTCCCGTCTGCCGTAGTGGTGCCGATGTTGGTTACCGCCTGTGTGGTCACTGTTGCGGCCTGCGATCTGGTGGCAAAAGAAACTTCATTGCCATATGATGTCCCGGCCCCATTCGTTGCATAGGCCCTGACATAGTAGGTGATATCGGACGACAGCCCTGTCATATGGGAGGTGAACGGACCGGTGGCGCTGACAGACCCCTCTTCAGTTTTGCTGTCCGCCGTTGTCGGAGTGCCACTGGTGTTCCAGCAGACGCCGTGCTGAGTGGGATTTGGAGAACCGAGATCCGTAATATTTCCGTTTCCGTCCGCTGAAGCGTTACCGATGCCGCTGACCGCCTGTGTGGTCACCGTTGGGGTTTGAGTATTGGTGGTAAAAGAAACTTCATCGCCGTATGCGGTTCCAACAGAATTCGTTGCGTAGGCCCTGACATAGTAGGTGGTATTGGGGGACAACCCTGTCATAGGGGAAGTGAACGGCCCGGCGACGCCGACCGGCCCGTCTTCTGTTTTGTTGTCTGCGATTGTCGGAATTCCGGTGGTGTTCCAGCAGACGCCGTGCTGGGTGGGATTTGAATAGCCGAGATCCGTAATATTTCCGTTCCCCGTTGCCGTAGTGGCGCCGATGCCGGTGACTGCCTGTGTGGTCACGGTGGGGACTGGACATGTTACGGTTATGCTTGCGCTAACGACTTTCCGCAGAGCGTTGGGAACTTTTGTGGTCGCGAAATTGATGTAGAACTTACACTCCATTTCCTGGGTGACGGTTCCCTCCAGTCTTAGAGTCGCTCGTTCATTGACTGCAAGAGAGGGAATCGACCACACACCCATATGATAGCTCCCTTTGAGTGGCGTTATAACAACATCTGCGAACGCGGAGGGCATAACATCCTCGATCAGAACATGTTGTGCGTCACTGGGCCCATTATTCGTGGCAGTCACCTCGAAGAGAACCCTGTCGCCTACATTCGGTCTTTCATAGTCCACTGTTTTTTCAAGAGCAACACGGGCCACGGTTACTACCCCGGTGGTTATAGAGGTGGAAACCGGATCGGGATAGGTGGTTGATGTTACGGATGAGCTATTTGTTAAAAGTGTGCCGTTTGGTGTACCTGGATCCACAGATCCAATTATCCAGACGCTCTTAACATGATCGACGGGTATCGTTTCAAGATCCACGTATCCTGAACCGGGCGGCCAGTTTTGCCAGGGCCCGACTTCACTAAAAAGAGAATACCGGACGTTATTCAGATACGGTGGGATAGCATCCGTAAGCTGTACGTTTTCTGCTTGGCTCGGCCCGCTGTTATGCACTTTTATAGTGTAGATAATATCCTGCCCGGCCTTGACCGGATCGGAAGACGCTGTTTTTGTAATCGAGAGAAATGACAATGCATCCACTTTAACTGATGTATGGACCGTTTGCCAGCCAGCCGCCGCTGTAATATCAGCATCTCCAATATCGGTTGCGGTGAAGGTAGATGTCGCGCTACCGCTACTTGTTGGGGGTTCCAGTGGATTTAGGCTCCCCACACGCGGTATGCTTGCAATTTCAAAGGCGACCCGTATTCCGTCCGGAACATGGCCGTGTTCGGGGTCATGATAATTGCCGGAACTGTCATGGCTCAAATCTGCCGTGATCGTCGATGTATTCAGCGGGGCGAAATCGTAAATTTTTTCAGGGTTCGCATCAGCGCTCAACACCAGGTATGGTGTATAGTCCACGTTGGCGCCTTTTATTTGGCTCCCCGGATCATCGTTAGAACCCCACCAGTTGTACTCTGCAGTTACATTGCCGGGAGGAAAAAGACTAAGGCTAGATTCAGTCGAAATGCCAGTATTCATATGACCGTCCAGTAAACTCGATATGCTGTTGAAACTGACATTATCCGATGAAGAACTAAGGCTAGACTCGGTCGAAATGCCAGTGTTCACAAGAGCATCCAGTAAACTCGATATGCTGTTGAAACTGACATTATCCGATGAAGAAGCCATGAACCATAGGCCAATTAAATCAACCGCAATCCTGTTTTGAAAGATGATGGTATCTTTTGAAAGTTGCAACCCGATTCCAACGGCTACCGCCTCTATGGTGTTATCATGAATCGAAGATGCATTATCCCTGAGAGAATCTATTCCAAATCCACAAAGCGAAATATGATTTTCATAGATATTGTTGAGGTTCTGTTCCTTGAATAAATTCAAGTTCTCGAGGAATATGCCACTGATGAGGCACTCTGCGATGGTGTTATTGTGGACCGAATTGCTTTCTTTATTCCAACGGAAATCGACAACTTGTTGTATCAGGATTCCAAACTCTTTATTCCATTTAACGATGTTACCATAAATATCGTTCAAGGCGGAATCACGCAGAGATATTCCCTGATGATGCTCGATTACCCTGTTGTCATGGATCTGGTTGGAAGAGGATAATAACACATGGATTCCAGTGAAGTTTTTTTTCAACACGTTGTTGTAGACTTCGTTATTGTCCTTTGATTGAAGAGGGCTGTTACCGGTACTAAGCCGGATTCCTGCTTGGTGTGGTTGGGCACAGTTGGATATGGATTGGGTGTATGGGCTTGATCCAAAGATTTTGTTCTGTTTTCCATTGATATAGATTCCATTCTGCTGAATATTGTCGATGGTGTTGTCACTTATTATATTGTTGTCGCCTGTGATGTGGATTGCGTCTTTCCCAATTGGTTGGGTGTTTTTTAGGGTGTTCGTGGAGATGTGGTTATAGGCTCCTTCGCTGTACACATTGTGGTCGCCGTTATCCGATATGGTGTTTCCGGTGATGTGGTTGTAGTCTTGCTTGGCGTGGATCCCGTACTTCCCATTGGCTTCAATGGTATTCCCGCTGATTGTTGTTGGCGCTGTCTGGCTAGATTTTTCACTATAGATGCCATCCTTGCCACTGCTCTTACCATTGCTCGAAATAGTGTTTCCGGAGATGGTGTTTCCTGCCTCCGTACTGTGAATTCCGAAATTTCCATTATCGGTAATCTGGTTATTCGCGATAGGATTATACGATCCTTCAATTTTAACCCCGTCTTCACCTGAGTCTGTAATGTTGTTCCCGGTGATCTGGTTGTAGTCTTGCTTGGCGTGGATCCCGAAATTTCCATTACCTTCAATGGTATTCCCGCTGATTGTTGTTGGTGCTGTCTGGCTTGATTTCTCACTGTAGACGCCATCCTTGCCATTGCTCGAAATAGTGTTTCCGGAGATGGTGTTCCCCACGCCGGTGCTATGAATTCCAAAATGCCCATTGTTCCGGATGTGGTTATCCTTTATATGGCAGCTGTCTGCGCCATCCAGGCGGACTCCGTCATCTGATGTTGCTCCGGCCAGTGTCAAGCCCTGGATGGTTGAGCCGCTTCCGGATGACTTTATTATGATACAGGGGTCTGAACCTTTTTTGGCGTTGACGGTGACGCCTCCATCTCCAGCATTTTTTATGGTGAGCTGCTTTTTGACTTCAATGTTCTCGGTGTAAGTGCCTGTATGCACGATAATCGTGTCTCCAGCAGATGCGCTATTTACAGCGTCTTGAATTTTATCCCCTGGGTATACGTCGATGGTCGCTCCAAGGCCGATGACTGGAGACAACAGTACGGCGATTGCCATAACATAAAGGATTGCGTGTTTAGGAAAGCTTCTTCTTTCCACCACGGCTCCCTCCTTTTCTAAAATAGCCTGTGAGATGCGGGTCGTCCGGTTCGCCATAAATCTCTGAGGTTGTCGGTTCTGCTCATGGGTCTCTTCTCAAGACGCCTGTCAGGCAGCGCGGGCCGCTCCCGTAGGCCATGCTCTCGCTATAGGGCTGCACGATGGTCTCGATGCCGCGCTTTCGGTATTCGCGACCGAGGCGCTCATATTCTTTTGCCATGATGACGGTATTTTCATTGATCATAAGGCTGTTCGCTCCAAAATGGCTCTCCTCTCCCGGCTCTATCTTCACCTCGATCTTGTCCCAATCCCAAAGCGGTTTGGGCAGTTCTTTCACCAACTCGGGATAATACGTGAGTAAACCCTGCCGATTAAGCATCAGGACTGTATCAAGGTGCAGAACGTTTCCGGCCAACGGGATCTTATAAATTGTATATTCCGTTCCCAAAAAATGCCTGAGCCAGTCTATGCCCGCATCGCTGGTAGCCAAGCCAGAATGACCGACATAGATGTTGTTCCCGTCCAGCATAATATCGCCGTTTTCCAGATATATGTCATCCTCCGTATAATGCGGCGAGGCTGGTGGAAGTGCAACATAGCGCACGTCACTGTCTTTAATCAGCGGTTCAAGGACAGGTCGTACGGTATATATCTGCTTCCTGCGAAATGGATAGCGCAGATTATTGAGCAGGATGCAGTTCTGACCGATGAAACGGAAGAAGTCGGCGCCACCGCTGTAGACCGCACCCTTCTGCACGTTGTCGAGGAAGGTCGCCTCCTCAGGATACCGGAACGGAATATTGCGAGGGAGCATTACCGGTTTGTTAACAAAAATTGATGGCTAAAGTGGAAGCTGGCCATTTTTGTACTTCTCGAAGACCTTTTGGTAGGTCCCATTGTATATCGCACAGCGGATTCTGAGCATTGCATTTCCAGTCTCCTTG
>JAIPDI010000069.1 GCA_021737785.1 Deltaproteobacteria bacterium | reverse complement strand
TCTGTTCCAGCCCCAAGTACAGCCTTTCATGGGACGGTATGTCCTTGCTGCCTTTCCGTAAACATTATTCGGAGCCCGGGGGCGGCCGCCGAACGATACGACCGCATTTTATTGCAGCTCTTGGGCAGAGACCCCCACGGGCGTCCAGAACGCTTCTGGGACTTGGGTGAAACCTGTTTGGTTGCGGCTGTCAGGCCGCCTTGGGAGTCGGCCACTTCAATCGAAAAAATGGCCTTGGGTCAGGCATGCGTACGGTATGGCCCTGAAAGGAGGGAAATATGTTTGGCATGGGGATGCCCGAACTCATCATAATTCTGGTGATTGCGTTGATCGTCATCGGTCCCAAGAAACTGCCCGATCTGGCAAAGGCCCTTGGAAAAGGGATGTCCGAGTTCAAGAAGGCGACCCAGGAAATCAAGGGAAGTCTGGACCTGGAAGAAGAGTTGAAAGGGGCTAAAGAAGATCTTATCGATACTGTCAGCGGTCTGGATAAACCTGCAGAACCGGAAGGTCACCCCCCCTCTGATGATGAAAAACCAAAGTATGAAGATTTCGATCAGATGCTGGAAGATTACGACAGCCTGAAGGGAAACGAGGATAAAAAAGAATCTGCTCAGAAAGAGGATCCGGTTGAGGGCACGCCGGACACCCTCGTGGAGAAAAACCGGCATGACGGATGATGAAAAGCTCCCTTTCCTGGGGCATTTGGAGGAGTTACGAAAGCGGCTGGTGGCATGTGCCATTGCCGTGGGCATAGGGTTTGCCGCCTCGTATGCATTTTCCGAAGAATTGTTCCAGGTGCTGATCATGCCCCTCAAGGCGGTGATGCCCGAAGGTGACCGGCTCATCTTCACCAATCTGCCCGAGATGTTTTTTACTTACCTGAAGGTATCTTTTCTGTCCGGCGCCCTGTTGATGGCCCCTTTTATTTTTTATCAGTTATGGATGTTTATCGCCCCCGGGCTCTACCAGCGGGAAAAAAAATACGTCATCCCGTTTGTGGTGGCCTCCAGCATTCTTTTTGTGGGGGGATCCCTTTTCGGCTATTTTATCGTCTTCCCGTTCGGGTTCAAATTTTTTATCGGGTTTTCCAACGAGTACGTCAAGGCCCTTCCGTCTGTTAAGGAATACTTCTCCTTTTCCATCAAGCTCCTGTTTGCCTTCGGCATTGTCTTTGAACTCCCTGTAGTCATCTTCTTCTTAACGAAAATGGGGATGGTGACGCCGGAAGTACTGCGTCGGAAACGGAAATACGCCATTCTTCTCACTTTTGTTGTGGGCGCCATATTAACCCCGCCCGATGTCATTACCCAGTGCATGATGGCAGGCCCCATGATCCTGTTGTATGAGGTAGGGATCCTGGTTTCCGTGATGGCTCGGAAGAAAAAAGAAGAAAAATTGAAGGAAGAGCAGGTGGAAGACGATTTGCCTGGTTAGGCACTGATTGTAATCGCGCCTTGGGGGGCAGCATTAGTTCAGGAGTGACGCGGTGTTTCCTGAGATCTTCAAGAGTATCGGTGTTCTCTCTGCCTCGCCCCGGGTATCGAAGGTGATGGTCCCTGAAACGCCTTTTATGCCCGGAGATCCGAGCAATGCCGCTGCGAGATCTCTTCTGGTTCGAATCGATTCTTCGGCCAGGATCTTCTTCAATACGCGGATAGTATCGTAACCATTGGCTGCCAGGATGTCGGGATCCCCGTCAAAGTTTTCCCTGTATGCGTCAACGAATGCCCGAACCTCGGGATCAACGGCGTTCGGTGCAAATCCTGAACAGAAAACAGCCCCCTGAACATACTTCCCGGCCATCTCGATCAGTTGTTGAGATTGCCAGGCGCTGGTCCCTAAGAGCTGAACGCCCAGCACGTCATAAAAGGCCAGCTGAGGCGCGATCATGGCGACGCGCTGAGAGCTGTCCGGTATGAAAATGGCATCGAAATCGATGATCGGTTCCGGTTCTTCAGGAGCCGGGACCCCTTTCTTATCTTCAGGCGTCCGCATATCCTCAAGTTTTTTCACCAGGGATTCAGGCCTCGGATAGTAAAGCCCTACCATTTTCTTGATCTGATCGGCGAAATCCGTCTGATCAACCCCATACGACTCCGCAGCGGTCACGATCCCGCCCTTTTGTTCCAATCCGCCCCAGAAGGTCTCCATGCAGTAACGGCCATAGGCATTATCCGGGTACAGGATCCCAAAACGCTTCAGTCCCATCCGGTTGAGCGCAGCATCGAGAAGACCCTCAATCTCCTGGGCAGGCGTGAGAAGGTTGCGAAAAACCATATCCCCTTGTTCCACGATTCCCTCCCTCTGGCTCAAGGTGATGATCGGGACACCTGCCTCCTGGGACTTCTTGGCTGCAGCACCGGCCGCGGTGCTCGAAACAGGACCGATGACCGCCATGACCTTTTGGATGTTGGCCAGATCTTCAAGCGCTGCTGCGGCCGCTTCCGGACTCCCTTCGGTATCTCTGATCAGCAACGTCAAGCCGGGGTTTCCGGACGAATCGTTCGATAGGCCCATGCCCAGTTGTATCCCTTTCAAGACCTCTTTTCCATAGATGGAAAAAGGCCCGCTGAGAGGGAGCAGTACCCCGAGTACTCCCTGCTTGACGGCCTTCTCTTCTTTCAAACGCGCGAGAAAGGCGTTTCCCCTTGAGATCCAGATGTCGTCGTTAGTGGAATGGAGCAAAGATATTGCCGCCCTTTCCGCGGATCCCGATTCTCCTTGTTCAAGATGGAGTTGGGCCATGCGATCATATATTTGGGGGGCATAGGGGGTCCCCGCAGCATCTACTGCAAACTGACGGAGCAACATGGGTCCGCTGCCGGCAATCAATTCATTCAGCCTTTCATCGATCCGCGCTGCCTCCTCGGAATCGCCCGCCCACTCTTTTTTGGCCATAAGCCACCAGTGAAACGCCTCAGCCTTATCCCCTAATGCACTGAAGTCCTCCCCCAACAGAAAATAGACATCCCTTTTCAGGGGATGCTGCGGGTATGTGTCGAGCCATGACAAGGCCTCGGTTGCAGACCGCCTGTGCTCGCCGATACGGGAAAGGATGGTCGCCATATCATATCGCATCCCGGGAATCCAGTCGAGATCCGGGTATTCCTGGCAAATCTCTTCCATGACCGTCAGGGCCTCTGCAGGCTGGTTGAGTTCGAGGTATATTTCAGATGTGCGTTTGAGGACCAGAGCCGATTTTTCAGTTTTCGGCGCGTCTTGAAGAAAACGCCCGTATGCCTCCAGGGCCTTCTCCAGCTCGCCCCTTTCGACATAGCTCTCGGCCAGAACCAGCGGATCCGGTTTACCCTTCTCAACCATGACAGGAGGCGTCGTTTTAGGCTGACATGCGGCCAAAAAAAAGGCTATCCCTGCCATAATGACGGGGATAGCCGCTTTTACTAAAGACACGCGTCTGATCACTTCTTGACTTCCTCAAAATCGGCATCCACCACGTCCTCGTCTTTTGAAGATCCGGTGGTGGAATCAGGGCCAGGTCCGCCTCCTGACTCGGCCTGTTCCTTGGTGGCATTTGCATACATGGTCTCGGCCAGTTTATGAGAGGCCTGGGTTAATTCGTCGCTCAGCCGCTTGATCTCGTCCGCGTCATCGCTTTCCATCGCTTTTTTCAAATTCTCAATGGCCTGGGTGATGTTGCCCTTTATGGCCTCATCCAACTTATCCCCCACTTCTTTGACGGATTTTTCGGTGGAGTAGATGAGAGAGTCCGCCATATTCCGGGCATCGATAAGTTCCCTTTTCTTTTTGTCTTCTTCCCCGTGCAGTTCCGCATCCTTGATGAGCCGTTCAATCTCTTCCTCACTCAGACCGCTGGAGGCGGTGATTTTGATTGACTGCTCTTTGCCTGTGCCCATATCTTTTGCGGAAACGCTTACGATCCCATTCGCATCAATGTCAAAGGTTACTTCAATCTGCGGAACGCCCCTCGGTGCCGGGGGGATGCCCACCAACTGAAATCGTCCCAGGGTCTTGTTGTAGGCTGCCATCTCCCGCTCGCCCTGGAGCACATGGATCTCAACAGCGGGCTGATTGTCGGCCGCTGTGGAGAAGACCTGGCTCTTCTTGGTGGGGATGGTGGTATTTTTTTCTATCAGTTTGGTAAAAACGCCCCCCAAGGTCTCGATGCCCAGCGAAAGAGGGGTAACATCGAGAAGGAGTACATCCTTTACCTCGCCCTTCAGCACACCGCCCTGAATCGCCGCACCGACAGCCACCACCTCGTCGGGGTTCACCCCCTTGTTCGGCTGTTGGCCAAAGATTTCCTTCACCTTTTCCTGGACCTTGGGCATGCGCGTCATGCCCCCGACCAAGATTACCTCATCGATTTCCTTGGCTGAAAGGCCCGCATCTTTCAATGCCATGTTACAGGGCGCGACGACCTTCTGGATCAGGTCATCCACCAAAGACTCCAGTTTTGAACGATTCAATTTGATATTCAGGTGCTTCGGGCCGCTGGCATCGGCGGTAATAAACGGGAGATTCACATCCGTCTCCATGGACCCCGACAATTCGATCTTGGCTTTTTCAGCACCTTCCTTCAACCGTTGAAGGGCCATCTTATCGTTTCGCAGATCGATCCCCTGATCCTTCTTGAATTCATCTGCCAGGTAATCGATGATCCTCAGGTCGAAATCCTCACCGCCCAGATGGGTATCGCCGTTTGTCGACTTGACCTCGAAGACGCCCTCGCCGATCTCCAGCACCGAGATGTCAAATGTCCCGCCGCCCAAATCGAATACAGCGATCTTCTTGTCACCCTTCTTGTCCACGCCAAAGGCCAGGGACGCAGCCGTCGGCTCGTTAATGATCCTTTCCACATTAAGGCCGGCAATACGGCCGGCGTCTTTGGTGGCCTGTCTCTGGCTGTCATTAAAGTATGCCGGGACGGTCACCACAGCATCTGTGACCTTCTCGCCGAGATACTCCTCTGCAGTCTCCTTCATTTTGGTTAGGATCATGGCGGATATTTCTGCCGGACTATAGTCTTTCCCCCGGACAGACACGTGGGCATCGCCATTGGCTGCCTTGACGATCTTGTAGGGGAGCACCTTGATATCTCTTCCTACTTCAGCGGAATCGTACTTTCTCCCGATCAGGCGCTTGACCGCAAAGACGGTATTTTCCGGATTGGTCACCGCCTGCCGCTTGGCTGTCTGCCCAACCAGCCTGTCGCCACTTTCAGTAAAAGCCACGATAGAGGGCGTTGTTCGGCTTCCTTCGGCATTGGCAATCACCACAGCATCGCCGCCTTCCATAACAGCAACACACGAGTTGGTAGTCCCGAGATCGATCCCTATTGTTTTTCCCATATTAATCGCCTCCTAAATATCTGAATATCTCCACAACCGACTGTGTACATGACATGCAAAGCATGCTACTCGCAAATTTCATTTCCCGATTCCGGTTATCCGGTCTTTCTGCTGACAATCACCATTGAGGGCCGAATGAGTCTTTGATTGAGAACATACCCCTTTTGGAGGTCTTTGATCACGGTTCCGGTTTCAACGCTGTCATCTGCCACTTCTGAAACCGCCTCGTGAAAATTGGGATCAAAAGGCTCCCCCACCGCCTCAATGGTCTCCACCCCGGCCTTCTGCAGGACATCCATGAGCGCCTTCAGGGTCAGTTCAACGCCTTTTCTCAGGGCATCCACAGATGTCTCGTTTTGTGAATGTTCGATGGCTTTCTCGAGATTGTCCGCCACTGGAAGCAGTTGTTTCAAAAGCGACTCATTGGCAAATTTGGCCAATTCCTGCTGTTCTTTTTGATACCTCTTTTTCAGGTTGTCTATTTCCGCCTGAGAGCGAAGGTAAAGATCATAATTTTTCAGTGAAAGCGCTTCTGCCTCTTCGATTTTTTCAATGAGTTGATCCTTTGTCATCTTGGTTAAAGGAATATCTACTCTTTTCTGATCCTTAGACCGGGCTGCGTCAGCGGGCGGCGCTTCAGCCTCCGCAGCGGAAGTTTCCGTCGCCTCATCCTTGACCCTGTCATCATTCATCGCACTGATCACGTCAGACTCCTGTAATATTCGAATTTCCACATCCTGCGTTGCATCTTGAAACCGGATATGCCTTCAGGGAGTTCTTGGTCCAGGTTGCATAAGCTTCTGAACATTTCAGTAACGCAATCACATTTCGGTTAACCAGACTCGCCTTTTTTGCACTAAAAACAATACTAAGCATCAGGAAAAACTTTGTCAAGGTAAGCCCCGGCAACTTCTGGGAGTCCACTGAAGGCCGCATTTTTTTGACAAAATTCGCCCTATGCCGCAGGTTCCCCTGATTCCAGGAATCCGTCCGATATGGGCCCTCGAAAGAGACCTTTTTCTCTCACCTGTCCGTGAACACAAGATGAATGCGGAGGTGTTACCAAAAATCAAAAGAGATGGAGAGGAGTCCAGACCAAAGGTGGGGTCGTAGCGGTTATGCCCGAAAAATTCAACCCCCCATGTATTTCGTGCCCATGATCTTTCTCAGATCGTTCAACAGGGAAGGGGCATTGACACGGGTCAGACGACGCGTATCCATGTCGTCCGATCCGGTGGGCTTGATAAACAGGCCGTCGGCCCCGGCCCTGAACATGGCAACAGCATCACGGATCAATGATTTTCGGGTATAAAAAACTGCCGGGGTTTGAGGATAATGAAGCCGCACCTGTCTCAAATTGGAAAGGCCGTACTTTCTGTTTTGACCGATACGGTTGCAGGCGTCTTCGAAAAGGTTCCGCCAGCAATCCACCACCGCGAAAAGCCTTTTGAGGTATTCATTATTAAGATCCCCCTCAAAATCATCCAATCCCTCATAAACATGCTCAAGGGTCGGAAAATCGGCGATCCTTGTCCTGAGTTCGTCTATGGGAGTCATATAGGGTTCGGCTATGTCCGGGTCCTGCCCCCACAGATCGAGGAGAAACAGGGCCGGGACATGGTGGTTCAATCGATCCACGGCCTCGTCGAACGTGTAGGCTTGTACAAATTCGAGATCAGAGCCTGAAGTGGCGATTTCATGGCGCACCAGATCATGCTCAAAAGCAGAGTCGTCAATAAAGCACACAATCGGTTTCATGATTTCCCTTGACAATACGGCTTACAGCCCTTTTCCTGTGAGTCGGATTAATGCGTCCAAATATTTTGCTCTCGTCTTTTCAATGACATCCGCCGGAAGTCTGGGCGGGGGCGGTTTTTTCGGCCAGTTGATCCCGATCAGATAATCCCTCAGGAACTGCTTGTCAAAGCTCTTCTGGGGCCCTCCTGGACGATAATCGGCCATGGGCCAGAACCTGGATGAATCAGGGGTCAGGACCTCGTCGATCAGGATCAGGCGACCGTCCTTTATACCGAATTCAAATTTCGTGTCCGCCACAATAATCCCTTTTTCAGCGGCAAGATCTCTCCCCAGTTCATAGATACGGAGACTGATGTGCTCGACCTCCTTCGCGGTCTCTTCTCCCAGGATCTCCGCGGCTCTCTCACAAGTGATGTTTTCATCGTGCATCCCATCTTCGGCCTTGGTGGAAGGGGTGAAGATGGGGCTCGGCAGCTTGTCTGATTCGCGCAGGTATTTTGGAAGCGAAATGCCGCAGACACCGCCTGCCTGAAGATATTCCTGCCAGCCCGAACCCGAGAGATATCCTCTGACGATGCATTCAACCGGCAGGGGTCTCGTTTTGTGGACAAGCATACTGCGGCCTTCCAACTGGGAAGCGTACATACGGCATACCTCAGGATACTCCGATGGATCGCTGCTGATCAGATGATTTTCGATCACAGAAGATAGTTTTTGGAACCAGAAGAGCGAGATGGCCGTCAAAATCCTTCCCTTGTCTGGAATCGGATCATCCATCACCACGTCAAAGGCCGACATCCGATCGCTCGCAACAATCAACAGCTTATCCTCAACCTCATAAACATCTCTTACTTTTCCCCGCTTGACGAGCCGGATATCCCCGAGATCGCTCTGCGTCAAGACGTCTGTGGTCATGCGTCATCTCCTCTTTTGCGACTTGCGATGTGCGATATGCGATTCCGGATTCTTCATCCGCATCTCACATCCCATCATCAATTTGATTGTTTCAGCCTCTCCAGGTATTCCCGATAATATTTCAAAACCGTGTTCCGGAAAGTCACGGTCTCGGCAAAGGGAGGCAGACCGTTATACTGCTTTACCCGGTGCGGTCCGGCATTATAAGAGGCCAGGGCCAGACTGATATCCCCTTTCTGCAGTTTCATGAGATCTGAGAAATATTCGTATCCGTAGGCCATGGCCTTGCATGGATCCAGACGATCATCTTTATCTTTTTCCAACAAATCCTTCCGATAACGGGCAAACAGACGCGATCGGTTCTCACCGCACTTCAAGGAGTCCTGCATGAACTCCCTGGCGAGCCCGGCCTGGGTTGCCATATCCGCCGGTGTGATTTTCAAAATAATAGAGATGGCCTTCTGACGAAGAGACCGCTCACGTTGCAAGAGAGACATGGCCTCTTCAAAATAGGACGGCAGATAGATCTGTTTCATCCCCAGGCCCATCCCGGTCTTGGGCATAATCTGGGTCAGACCGGCGGCCCCCACATAAGAAATCGCAAGGGGATCAAAATTGGATTCTCTCTTCATGAGGGCGAGGAAGAGGAGAGGATCCACCGGATATCCACTTGTTTTCTGACTGTCGGGACACGATTGGATGCGTGCCCCAAGGCCGGGGGCCTCCCGATTAACAACGGTTTTCAATGAAACCCCAGGATTCGTTCCCCTGTCCCTTCCCTGCGTTCCAAGGTCGAAGCGCTGTTTATCTGTCTCGGATCCCTTCTGCTGGAACTCGGAAAACACATGATTGACGAATCTCACATTCGCAGGGGTTAAGGAAGGGGTATTTTCAGGCAATCCCTGACATCGATTATAAAAGATTCCCAACCCATCCCTCAGATTGAAACAGGCCTTTTTCAGGCCCTCCTCCAACAGGGTGTCCATGAGGCTTAAACAGGCAACGTCATTCAACCGCTCATCCGTCTCGGGCGTCAGTTTAGACCGGTAAACTGCAAAAAGCTTTCGCGCGGAATCAAGGGCTTCCCTGCTGGCCAGGGCCGATTCGCCTGCCCGTTTGGCGTGTTCACCGGCAAAAGACTCTTTGTCCTGACATGTCAAAGAAGAAACAGCCTGGCTGAAGAGACGTTCCGCCTCAGCGTCCAGGGCGCTGGCCGCGAGATAGTCCTGATTGATCACTGCCTTGAGGCCCAAAGAGGAGGCCACCTCCGGTCTGACAAGGAGGATGCCTTCCGCGCCCTTGTAGGAACCGTCAGACAGGCTCTCTTGATAAGCCTTGAGATTGAAATCGATGATGCTCTGCCGAAAAACAGAGGGGTTTGCCAGGGCCACCTGTGCAGGCCGCAGGCAGACAATGGCCATAGCCATAATGAGAAAAGACAAAAAGGCTGCTTGAACCGGTTTTTTCTTGAATGACATCTGCTGCCTGGATAGATTGCATCGGGTTAACGGAAGACAAATAAAGTAAGAATTTTACGCTATCATTGGGCAGAAGGCAAGGGATAGATGCGTAAGAGAGGTCGCCCAGGTCGGACCGGGGTGAACTCCGATTGACATCGGCAGTGTTCTGTCATTAATTCTCGTTATATTATAGGCCTTATCGCCCAGTTTTCTGTCACAAAAAACAAGAAAATATGGCCATCCTTCCACTGCGCGCTTAGCCTTCCGTCATTCCGGCACGTTTCTGGCCGGAATCCAGAAATACGGCGGAGTGGATTCCGGCTAAGGGCATGCCGGAATGACGGGACAGCACACAGGCGTTTTGGTTGCGGGTATCCGCTTTAGGATCTCCACAGTCCAAAGTTCTCGTAATGTATTGATTTTATTGAATGCATAAATTCCAGCCCGTCATTCCGGCGAAGCTTGTCCCGGACTCGATCCCCGCAAGTGCGGGAAATCCAGTTCCCGTACTTGCGGGGATCGAGTCCGGCATGAGGAAGATGTCGGTATTATTTCGAGACAGTTAATAATAAGGACATCGGATGTTGAGTCTGGAACGGAGATCTTTTCCATATGTTCAGAAGTTTGGGCAAGGTCAGGAGGATCAGGGGACCCTGTTCATCGGATGACAGACTTTTCCGTGGCGGCCATCCGCGTAATCCGCATCCTTTCCCGATCGAGCATCTCATCGGCAAGGGGTTTAACCTTCGTCTTCCAAAACTCACTCTCATATACCTCTCTGTAGAGCCGCTCCGCCTCTTTCTCGCTCTCAAAACGGCGTATCCAGATATAGAGGTCCGGCTCATCCAGGGAGACAAAGCTGCCCACGAAGACCATCCCCTTTGACACCTGGAATGGGATGATCTGCTCTTCCATCAATTTGACCCAGCGATCCCGCTTCCCCTCCTTGATGCGATACTGACGGAGCTCAAAAAACATGACTGGTCCCTTCTTGATTTTCTGGTGGATGGTTAAGATTGGGAAAAGGCTTCCTTGAAGAATGCCAGCACCTTTTCTCGAACAGCTTCCGGCGGCCGGAGAGAGGTGGGTTCCCGATGAAGCACCTGATAATAGCTCTGGTCGCTATTGCCGATCTCTCTTAGGAAGAGACGGGGCGTGATCCTGGCATTCACGCGATAATGATCGTTTTCCCGTCCTGAAAATATGGATACATTAAAGCTGTAAAGGCCCTCCTGATCGAAATACCTTAACGCTGCGGTGAGACCCGTGAGAAAGGCATCTCGTTCGTCATCTTTCCATTCAACAAGGGAGCGACACTCCGGAAAGATGCACCACACATCGGGAAGGGCGCCCTGGGGGGCAAAGCCCAGGGTCCAGAAGGTGGACCCGGTTTCCGTAAGGACCCTTTCATCAGATTCTTTTTCCGCATTCATATACTCTTCCCAGAACGTCCTTCCGTTTTTCAGGAAATAGTCATGGCTGCATTCCATCTGAAGACGCGGCTGATATGTGGGGATTTCCCCGCAGTTGATCTGGATATGGGGATGGACGATGCTGGAGCCGGAAGGCGGCATGTAGTTCCAGTTGATGTTAAAAAAGCGAACACCGGGATCATGCAGGGCAATAATCTCTATAAAAGTCCGGGCGGCCGTAAATCCGTCCCTGATGATTTCGGGGGTAAAATCTCCCGGACCGATAAAATGGTCACGCCCGAATATGCAGACCCCGGCGTACCGGTCGAGGGGGAGAAAATTCGGGAATACAGCTGCCTCACCCACATGAATCCTGCCTCTTTTGACCAGTTCTTCCGGGAAAAGAGGGGTCATTCTTTCTAAGGACTCCGGACAAAATGGACAATCCATCTCCTTGGATTTTGTGATGAGTTTCTTAAAATCAGGTCTTTCTATGGGTCGATACGGCAAGTCAAAAATCCTGCTTGACTGTCCGGTGAGAGGGTCATACCGGATTTCAAAGGGAATCTCATCCATTGAAAAGTTTTTAAAGGGATGCCTCAACCGTATGTGATCTTTGATCTTTTTAAAGGAGATGGCCATCGATTCACCTAAACTTCATGGTTTCCCATGTCTTTTATGATCAAACGCCTGATTCACCAGACACCTGCAATACAAAAGGCACGCCTGCGTGGAGGCCGTATTCCATGAGGTCGCCTCCGACCCCCATATCCGACCCGTTTCCCATCAGCATGGCTGCCCCGGGCTTGCCGGAGCCAGCTCATCTAAGCATATCTTATGGAATTTGTAAAGCAAGGTCCCTCTCTCCTTTTTCCTTTAATCTGCCGCACTGACTTGACCTTCAAAGATACATTCGCCTATACTCCTCCCAAGGCGGCCTATGGGCCGCAACCAGTCCCGCCTGGATATAGGCGGGACGCACACGAAAATACAAAGATTTTTTTACTTATAGACCATTGCTTTTTCGGCAAGGACCTAAACGACTTTCGTCTACGGAAGATATGAGAACCATACAATGGCTGAAACACCTGTACTGGAGATCTTTTCCGACTATATCTGACCCTGGTGCTACTTCATCACGGGGCGTGTTGATCGACTGAGAGAACATTACGTATTTGACATTCAGTGGACTGCTTTCCCGCTTCATCCGGATACCCCTCTGGAAGGCCTGACCTTGGAAAAGCTCTTTGAAGGTCGTGGGATTAATGTCCATGAGACAATGGACAGGCTCAGGCGTGTGGCCGGTGAAGAAGGACTCCCTTTCGGCCGGAGGGAAAAAACATACGACAGCCGTCTGGCACAGGAACTGGGGAAATGGGCGGAATCAAGGGATAAGGGGGAGCTATTTCACAAGGCCGCCTTTCACGCCTATTTTGCTGACGGGACCAATATTGCCCGCATTCCGAACCTGATCAACCTGGCTGTCAAGGCCGGTCTTTCAGGCCAGGAAGCGAAAGAGGTCCTGGAAAAAAGGATTTTCAAAGACGCGGTGGATTCGGACTGGGCAAGATCCCGTAAAATGAATATCATCGCCGTCCCCACCTTCATGATGAGCAGCAACAGGCTGGTAGGGGGACAACCCTATGAGGTCTTAGAACGCTTTATCATGAAAAACCATGTAATGAAGAGACCTCTCCATGGCTAGGTTTCCTTTTATGCTGCATGGAAACCCTTCTGAAAGCATCCACAACATGGCTCAGGAGTTTCTGCATATATGAGCATCCGCAGGGGCGACCTTCTGGTTCTCATGCTCTTATCGCTGATGATTTCCGTCTATCCGGGCTGTTCCCGTGAGCAGGAGAGTACCTTGGCCCGCATCAGGGATGCCGGGGAAATCAGTGCGGCCATGAGTGCGGACTATCCGCCTTTCAACTACCTCATCGAGAGCGGTGAACTGGAGGGGTTTGATGTGGATGTGGTCCTGGAATTGGCCGGAAGGCTCGGGGTTAAGCCCAAAATCGTCATCAAGAAATGGAGCGGCATTATACAGGGGCTCCTGGCAGGGGAGTACGACATCATCCTGGGGAGTATGGCCATCAGCGAGGAGAGGCTGAAGCTCGTGTCTTTCTCCATTCCGTATTACCACTCCGAAGTCCGAGTGGTGGTTCGGGAAGGGTCCGGGATGCAGGATCTGGACGATTTGAAAGGCAAGACCGTAGGCATCGGTGCGGGATCAAACTATGAGAACGATGCCAGGGAGTTAGGATTTGCCGACATCCGTTTTTTCGATCCCTGGACCCAAGGATTATTGGAACTCCAAAAAGGAAATCTGCACGCCGTTATCATTGACCAGATTGTAGGGATTCATGCCGTCGAATTTGGAAAGTTTAAAATTCAATTTCTGGGGCCGCCGTTACGTCGCGAGGTCGTGGCCATAGCAGTCCGTAAAGAAGACAAGAGCCTGCTGAAAGCCATTAATGGTGCAGTGTTGTCAATGCAAAAAGACGGCTTCTTGGCCGAATTGGGGAGAAAAATGGCCCGGTGTGAATATGACTGTTCCGGCCGCTTCTAGACCAATAGGGTCGCTTCTCATCTGTCGTCTTCCTCCCCATATCCTCTCAGCTGTTCCAGCTTTTTTGACACCGCATTTTTCGCCATAGCCGCCACTTTCCCCTCACAGGGGCATTTTCCATTCCGCCGTTGCAAAGCCGCGCGATTTCCGGGGGTATTTGCCTGCGATGTCTGCGTAAAAGTCCCGAATGACTTTCATATCCGCTTCCATATTTCCGGTGGGGTGGACCACCGGGCCGATGCCTCCCACCTTGCGTCGGTAATCCAGGTATCCCAGTACGATGGGGACATTCGCCCCCCTGGCGATATGGTAAAAGCCGGTTTTCCAGTACATGACTTTTCTGCGGGTTCCGGCAGGAGGCACCACCAGAACCATTTGCGGGTATTCACGAAAGGCCTGGATGGACCGGGCCACAACATCGGTGGATTTGGAGCGATCCACGGGAATGGCCCCCAACCATCTGAGAAAAGGACCCACCGGCCACTGAAACCAGGCGGCCTTCATCATGATGAAGGGCTTGATTTCAAGGATGAAGGCCAGACAGAGGGTGTAAAGAAAATCCCAGTTGGAGGTGTGCGGCGCCGCAATGATGACATATCTGGAGATATGCGGTCTTTCCCCCCCCGGTTTCCAGCCCATAAATCGAAAGATGATCAGGGCCAGCCAGCGCATTACGGTTTTCCCTATGGACGAATCATGAACGGTCTTATAATACATCATCTGATACTCCCCGATCCGGACAGGCCGGAACCAAAAAAGGTCTCGGCCGGGGATTTATTCCTAATTCCCTCAATCCCTAAATTCCCTAATTCCTCAATTCCCTAAGGCGGTCTGACGGCCGCAACCAAACAGGTTTCACCCAAGTCCCAGAGGACGCCCGTGGGGGTCTCTGCTCAAGAGCTGCAATAAAATGCGGTCGTATCGTTCGGCGGCCGCCCCCGGGCTCCGAATAATGTTTACGGAAAGGCAGCAAGGACATACCGTCCCACGAAAGGCTGTACTTGGGGCTGGAACAGACTGTATTGTAAAGCCCTGCTGCCGTCCCCAAGAGCTGTATTCGGT
This sequence comes from Deltaproteobacteria bacterium, assembly GCA_021737785.1. Lineage (NCBI taxonomy): Bacteria > Pseudomonadati > Myxococcota > Myxococcia > Deltaproteobacteria bacterium. The sequence goes on along the minus strand of JAIPDI010000069.1, from coordinate 7,453 downwards.
TTTTGCAGCTCTTGAGCAGAGACCCCCACGGGCAAACTTCTTCGCAGGTTGCAGAGAAGTTACAGACAAAGACTCTAATTCCTCAATTCCCCAATCCCTCAATCCGTCTCCGCCTTTTCCGGACGAGGTTTGCAGTTTCACCCCATATAATGAGAAAGATTCCCAAGAAAATGGAGATACGCCCCAGATAGTCCCCATGGCGGGCAAAAAAAGTCCGTCCCTCTCGAAGATGGATCCGGCCTTTGAGCGTGGTCTTTTTCCACCAGGGCGTGCGGGCCATCACCACGCCTCTTGCATCGATGAGTGCTGAGATCCCGGTGTTGGCGACCCGAACCAGATCCCGGCGGCATTCGATGGCCCGAATGGGGCTGAAATTGAAGTGGTAACGATAACCGGGGGTGTGCTTCCACCATCCATCGTTGGTAATCATACAGATAAAGCCCTTTTCTTCCGGCAGGTCCCGTGCACAGTGGGCGCCAAAGGCCGACTCAAAACAGACAATGGGCAGAATGCCGATGGACCCGTCGGGGGACATGAATACACGGCTCCCCTGACGAATGCTGTAGGTGCCGTTATATCCGCCGAGTTCCAGGGAATATTTTCCAAGAAAGCCGAGATACTGCACAAACGGCACGCGTTCGAACAGGGGGACCAGCTTGCTTTTGTGATAGAATTGGGGCGCGGATTCGGGGGAGAGAAAAAGGGCGGTATTGAAGGCCTCATAAAAGAAGCCTTCTTCCCGGTTGAAACGGCTCCAGGGAGGGATATCCTCCTCGACTTTCTGATAGCTGTGGACCCCGATCAGACAAGTAAGCTTTGGGTATGTTGCCTGAAAATCCAACAACTGACGATAGTAAGGCGACTTGAAGGGGTTTCCCTCGTCAATATGCTGCACCACAAGGGTCTCGGGGCCCAAGAGGTAGTCGGTCTCCCCGTCGCAGATGGCGTCCGCTGTCTTAAAGAATTCATTCAGATGTTGGCCATACCTCTCCGGCACAAATTTTTCCGTGTATGGATCCACATTGGGCTGAATCAGGGCCACGGTAACGGTTTCTCCCGCCTCCTTGAAATTATTAAACAGATGATAAGAGACCAGTACAGGGACAAGCATCAGCAGAACGGTTGCGACGCCGAGGAAGACAATGGATCCCCAATTTCTTTTCCGATAGGTCAAGACCCATTTGAAGATCGCAAAATTGATCAGGATAATCCAGAGCGTGCCCCCCCGAAGGCCGGTAAACTCAACCCACTGAAGGAGTTTAGGCGCCGTGACCAGGGCATTGCCCAGATTCAGCCAGGGCCAGGCCAGGTCCCAGGATTCATGAAAATACTCATATCCCATCCAGATGATCGTGAAGGGAAATATCAGGGGGATATTCAGGCTGACGCGAACGCGGCTTATGGACCAGAAGACCAGGGCCTGCAAGAGTGCATTGGCCAGCATGATGAAAATGGCGCCCAACCACTGGGCTTGAATGATCCACCATGATCCCAGAATATTCCACAAGAGGAAACCGACAAAGGCATAATTGAACAGGGTGTAGGGGTTTGGGTGATCCCGGATTTCCTCCTCAAGAAGAAAGAGGGGCGTCCAGGCAATGAAAACGAGAAAGAACAGGGGCGAAATAGACCAGGGAAGGCCCAGCAACAGGCCACCGGTCAGAGACAAAAAAAGATTTCTGCTGGTGTTATAATCCATTCGGTTCCGGGGCGCCCGTCGGCACTAATTTCTTTCTTCGCCTGCCTGGCGGGCAAACTGATGAAACCGACGGGCCTCCGCTTCATTCCCGATAGAGGCATAAATGTGGCTGACCCGGTCAAAGTAAAAGGGGCGGTTGGAAGGGTCATCTTGGGCCAGAGACAGGTAGGATTCCAGGACCGTCGCGCTCCGCTCACCTAACTCAAAGCGAATATCTGCCAGTTTTCTTCGGACCAGGGGATCCACACGGGTGTGACAGCTCTGGCACTGGTTCATGATTTCAGCATAGACATCACCCGCCTGTTCAAGATCTCCGAGGATTTCGTATGTTCCGGCAAGGGCGCTTAAAACAGCTTCATGTCGTCCGTATGCCTGCATGAACTCCTGATAAAAGGCCGCAGCCTCCGAAGGCCTGCCGGCCTGAGACATGCTTTCCCCTCTGAGCAAAACGTAGGCCGAAGAATTTCGGAGTTCCTCGGGGCAGGATTCAAGAAGGGCCTCGGCCCGGTCAAAGGCCCCCGCCTCCCAGAAGACCTCACAGAGGACCTGATAACCGGGAAGGGCGTCTGGATGATGCGCAACAAAGGTTTCCAGTAATTCCCTTGCTTCATCAAGACGCTGCAGGTTCAAAAAGGCCGTGGCCAACTCGAGGGGGATGAAGGAAGCCGGGGAGGGTTTCTCTTCCATGGCGGTGGACAGGGCATCCACTGCAAATTCAAAATCCCCTCTGTTGAGTGCCAGATATCCCGCCTGGAACGACGGGCCGTAGGAGATATAGGCGGACCGCACCTCTTCGGGCAACGCGCCTAAGAGGGCCATAAAGGTATCCCCCTCATTATTGCCCGCGCTCTCCTGTTCATCCACCGGCAATAACGGTTCCAACGCGCTTATGTCCTGCTGAACGACCGTTGGCGAAGGGCGCTCCGCTCCATGCAGCCTGTTTCTAATGTCCGCCCGTAATTCCGTATCCTGTGTCAGGGTCAGGGACAGTTCAAGCAATTCCCGGGCTTCATCGATATATCCGGATCCCAGTAGTTCTTCAGCGCTCTCCATATGCTCACGCACCAGGGCCTCCATGGACCGACGCAGCTTTTCAAGAATTCTCGCTTTGGATTCGGCAGCATCGGCGGTCCCTTTTTTGAGGAGGGCGTCCAGGGCCGCTTCATAGGCCAGTTTGGCCATGCCCCAATCAGAGCCCCTGACGCAGTCGTCTCCCCGTTGCTCATATTTTTCTGGGCCCGGTCTGAAAAAATCCTTCAATCCCATACGTGTTTCCTCCGAACTGCAGCAAATGCGACCCGCTTCACCCGTTCCAGGGTTATCCGGCGGACGGATCTGCAATGGCAAACTGGGCCTTCGGATCACTTTTGGTAATGGCCGGACCCAGGCGCATTCGGGTTAAGCATCGGAGCGGGGCAAACCCCAATTGCCGGACAGCGGATGCGGCCGCTCTGTTTTGATCCGGGACATCCCAGAATACCAGACGGTTTTCAGCGCTGACAAGGAGTTCATGCACCAACGCCAGGGCGGCATCGTCCTCACCACAGACGACCGGGCCAAGATAATCCGCATGCGTCCCGGTACGGAGGAGGCCCCACCCGGCGGCCCTTCCCTGCGACGGCCATACCAGCGCCCTTCGGCTGTGCCGTGCCAGGCTCTGAATAAGACTCCCCCGGGACACACCCAACGCCCCTTTATCGATCTCCTGTACAGCTGGCCAGTCAGCGTCGGCCAGATTTCGCGTAACATTAGAACTGCCCTCTGAAGGGAATGTGTGAATACTCCCATAACCTTGCCAGCGGGTCAATGTCCACTCCGGGGCAAATCCGAGCTGTTCATAAAGGGGAAACCCCAGCGGTGTCGCATCGAGTTTCATACATCTCACCCCGCATCCCTGTAAGTACGCCAGCACCTGTCCCATCAACTTCCTGCCGATGCCCTGCCTCCGGTGCTCGGGGTGAACAAGCATCATTCCAATCCATGAAAGCCTCTGTTCATAGGTGATCGAGGTCACCGTTCCCAACACGGCACTGTTTTTTGTTGCCACGAAACACCCCTTGGGGCTTAATTTCAGGAACCGACGCCAATCGGAGAGTGTCTGGTTCCAGCCCACGAGCCGGCGTAATGCATCCGCACTCCCAATATCCTTTTCCGTCATCGGGCGAAAAGAAATGTTGTTCATCAATGCCATCCAGATGCTTCCTGTATTGCAGATTCAACCGCCGCCATGTGAATACGGAAATCTAAAACATGAAGAGGGTCCCGCATTCCCCGTGCTTCCCGGCCGCCGCTTTACTTCGACGCCGATGACTTTTTTTGGCACTAAACGTCAGAATCAGTTTTTCAGATCAATTACCGGCGATCCGGAAAATGCATCGATCTCCTCGACCTCGATGATGTTTTTTTTGACGGATATGATTTTGCACCGGCTCACCCCGATCAGGTTGGGACGTACCGGCGAACGGGTGGCAAAAACCCCTGTCAGCGGATTATTCTTATCGCCCCTGGGGTGAACCTGGAGGATGGATCGTTTTGCCGGGAAGTCATTGCGGTCAAACCAATATATCACAGTCACAGAAGAGAGCCTGTCCATTCCCAACAAACCGGGCTCGTATTTCTTATCCAGTACAATGAAGGTCCGGCCGTCTTCCTTCACAATCCTGCCGATGGGGTGTATTGTCAACGACTTGATCATGTCGCCGCCGGATTGTCCGAAGACTTCTGGAGCGAACAAACTTGAACTGATCATAACAAAGACAAACAGCAAAAACCAGGCTTTCGTGATCATTCCGGATTCTCACCAATACCTTTTTGGTTGCGGCCGTCAGGCCGCCTTGGGTGAATGTGCGATCTCTATTGCCGGTGCTCTGTTCCCCGTCATTGACAAAGGACAAAAATCGGGGTTATGCTTGAACCGATTTTGTCAAAGCCCTCTCAGCGGGAGGATACAATGTGGACGACATGAGATTCGTGGCGGATTCCATGCTGGGCAGGTTGGCTAAATGGCTTAGGGTGCTGGGTTATGACACCCATTATCAGGCTTCCTACCCTCCGGGGGTCATGGATGCCCTCATCAGGGAGGGGAGGCTGCTGCTGACGCGACATCGGAAGCGTGCGGAAATGTCAGGCAAGAGGGCCGTGTTCATACATGGCAATCACGTAAGTGAACAATTGATTGCACTGACAAGGGAACTCCATATGACCCCCCCGCCCTCGGCATGGTTCAACAGGTGTCTCATATGCAACACCCAATTGAGGCATGCCTGCGAGAGCGACGCGCGGGAGAAGGTCCCCGAGTATGTTTTTTATCAAAACATGAGCCGCATCCGCTTCTGCCCATCATGCGACAGATATTTCTGGCCCGGGAGTCACCGGTCGACCATGGCGGCCCAATTGAGAGAATGGGGGTTCCCTCTCGACCGCTAACCACTCTGGTCGCATGGGGGAAAAGCCTGCTGAATGCTTTTGAAGGCATTCAAAACAGACCGATCGCGAATCCGATCCGGATCTTGAGGCAGTAAACAAGATTCAAAGGGCTTGCCTCAGTCAAGCCTCAGCAAAGGGGGTGTGCTCTCCCCCATACGGATCGGCTCCAGGAAAGCAGCTCAAAAAAGGGATTACCCTTTCTTGCCTGCCGCCTTTTGTTTGGCAGCTGCTTTTTTCCTGACCGCCGGCTTCTTGGCCTTGGTTGCCGGTTTTTTCGCTTGGGCCTTAGCCGCCTTTTCCGCTGCCTTGGCCTTCTTAAGGGCCGAGTCTAATTTCTTGATATTCCCTTTTGTAGCTGTTACTTCTTTGTTAAGTCGTGCCAGCTTCTTCTTTGCCATCTGCAAACTGCGCTGAATTTGTTTGACAGTTGCCATACGATCTCCTTTCGCTCATGGTTAATAATATCATTTTTGAGGGCGAAGAATAGATGCTAATTTGATATAAGTCAAGGAAATATGTCGATCCCATGAGAGAATAACTCCAAAAGTATCTTTGTCTTTAATCGGATTTTAAGTGATAGCCTGGCCCATGAGGACGTCAAGATGATCAAATCCATGAATATCGGTTGGTGGGTCGAGCGATGGAGCGGCCTCCATCCGGAGAAGACCGCAATCTTCTTTGAAGGATTGAGGATTACCTATTCAAACCTCCATGGTCGCGCCAACCGGACCGCCTGCTGGCTTCAATCCCTCGGTCTACGAAAAGGGGATCGGGTGGTCGTCATGTTGAAGAACTGCCCGGAATTCATTGAACTGTACCTGGCATGCGCCCGGTTGGGCGCCATCTTCGTCCCCGTGAACTTCCGCCTGACAGCCCCTGAACTGGCACATATCGTAGAAAATGCCCAACCCCGAATTATTGTGTTCGGCAGTGAATACCGTGAGTTGGTACATCGGCTTTATTCCACGCACAGAACGCGCGATATTCTTTTCTCTTGTCTAAGGGTCTATCCTGAGGTCGATCAGGAGAGTAATCCGGCCATCGACTATCTGCGCGAGACGCGTCGGTTTGACGGCCGGGCCCCTTTTCCTACCGGGTCCATCGGGCCCATGCATCCGGAAGACCCTCAAGTGATCATGTACACCTCCGGGACGACCGGCCCGGCCAAGGGGGCGGTTCTTTCCTATCGAAAGACCTTCTTCAACTGTCTGAATGCCGACATCTTCTTTGATCTCTCCTTTGACGACATCATGCTGGTTATTCTCCCCATGTTTCACTCGGGCGGCCTCTTTATCCAGACCTCCCCCATCCTGTATAAAGGCGGGACCCTCGTTATCCATTCCCGTTTTGACCCTCCCCTGACCTTCGGGGATATCGGGCATTACAGGGTCACTAAATTCCTGGGGGTGCCCACGATATATCGAATGCTCATACACGCCATGACCGACGGTGAATATGATCTTTCCTCTCTGAGGATATCAGCGATCGGGGGAGAAATGGCCACGCCCGACCTCCTGGAACGGTGCAGAAAGGCCGGATTTCCCGTAAGGCAGATCATGGGCCAGACAGAGACGTCTATCCTGTTCTGGGCCTCTGAAGATGCGGGCGCCAGGAAGCCGGGAACCGTGGGGAGGCCTGTTTTTCATGCCGAGGTCAGAATTATGGACAGGGACGGCCACCCTGTTGAGACCGGAGAGGTCGGGGAGATCGCGGTCAGAGGCGCCATCATGATGACCGGGTACTGGCAGGACCCGGTCCGAACCCGGGAAACCATTCGGGACGGCTGGCTGTATACCGGCGACCTGGCCCGGATGGATGAAGACGGGTATTTCTATCTGGTGGACCGGATCAAGGATATGTATATCTCGGGCGGGGAGAATGTCTATCCGGCCGAGGTGGAGGCTATACTCAAAGGCCACCCCGATGTGGCGGACGTCGCTGTGGTCGGAATCGCGCATGAGACATGGGGAGAGGTGGGGAAGGCCTTTATCATCCCGAGGAATGGCGCGGATTTTTCGTCAGATCAGGTCATTGAATACTGCCGGGGCCGTCTGGCGCCCTACAAATGGCCCAGGGAAATCGTTTTCTGCAAAGACTTCCCCAGAACGCCCCTGGGCAAGGTAAAAAAACGATTGCTGGTCGGTTAGACTCTTTGTCTGTAACTTCTCTGCAACGTGCGAAGAAGTTTCCCCGTGGGGGTCTCTGCCTCCCGCCCAGGAGGCGGGACAAAAACCGAATACAGCTCCTGGGGACGGCAGCAGGGCTTTACAATACAGTCTGTTCCAGCCCCAAGTACAGCCTTTCATGGGACGGTATGTCCTTGCTGCC
>JAIPDI010000068.1 GCA_021737785.1 Deltaproteobacteria bacterium | reverse complement strand
CCCGCTTCATGTTCGTATTGAGGAGAAATGGGGATGGCGGGTCGCCTCCGACACCCCCTCCGGTTCGCTACGCTCACCTACGGGGGTGTCGCCACTTCTCTCCTGCTTCATCCGACAACTACTCTGACACAGGGGGTAAGGTTCTGGGTTCTGGGTCAATTGTGAGGTATCTTAACGCAACTATGGGTTAAGTCAAGGGAAATCGATAATCACAAATATTACACACTGGCATGCGTGAAATCCAGAGGATAGTCGCAGGCGCGAACATGGTATTTCCGGCAGTTTTGGCCGATCACTTCCTCCGGCTGGTTCTCGTCAGGATCTCCTTCATGACCGGTTCATCCATCAACTCCAGGTCGGACAGCAGGACATGACCGTCCGCGTCGTACCGGACGATCGGCACATCCGAACTGATATAGCCGTACACCAGGTTGTGGGTATTGGTCTCATCCCGAATAATGCACTCACGTGGGAGCTGCAGAGGCCTGTCCATTCCGCACTGTCTTAAGATATCGATGATATAGTTCTTGCCGCTGGCATGACCCATCTCCGAAGGGTCTGTGGAGGGCCTCAGCAGCCCGGCGTCTGTGTAGAGAAGCTCCAGATTGGGGAATACGCTCAGGATATTCATGTGAAAGGCCACCCGGAATCCTTCACTCTCCAATCTGGCCTTGAGCCGGGCGATTCGTCGGTAGTTGGCCTGCACATCTTCCGCGTCCCGGGCCGGCAGATCCAGTATGAGCGATATCTCCAGAAAGATGTCCCGGCTCATGTATCGAATGATATTGTCCACCGCCATATCGATGTCTTTCAGGGTATAGCCCTTGTCCACCTGGCGCAAAGAGAAGTCCGAGGTGGATTCAAGCCCTACGAGGAGGCAGTTCACATACCGGTTCAAAAACTCGATGTAGTCTTTCTTTTTAAGCAGGGTGATGCCGGTGTAGATGGTGATGTGGTAGTCTTTGATCCGGCCCAGGATCTCCTGAACCAGGGTCGAGCCGCTTCTGAAGTAGGAATCGATGAACCGGATGCGATCAGACCCGAAGCCCTTCATGAGATCGCGGATGGCCCCGGAGACCCTGTCGACCTCCTGTGCCTCCAGAAAGTCCATCCTGGGCAATTCCTTGTAGGTGCAGAATTTGCACTTCCCATACCAGCAGTGATTGCTGAATCCGATGTGGACCGGCGTCTCGCGGGTATCCGTATAAAGCCCTTTTAAAAAATCCCTCCGGCAGTCAAATACGGTGCCGTAATTATTCTGCGCAATGACGGCATCCTTCCAGTCCGAAATGATCTGATACAGGTCCGTGTTCAGGTCGATGTTGCCTGAGACGATAATCAGGTTATCGATAAGTTTCGAGGGATGGACGCCCATTCGGCGCATGAATTCCCGGATAAAAGAGGGAGACAAGCCGATGTTGATGAGGGGGCCGCCCAGGACCACCCGCTTTCCGCTTTCAAGGAGGTGCCTGAGGATAAGGAGATCGCAGAAGTTGAGACAGGTCAGGATGTTGACCTCGGTATCCGTATCCGTCAGGATGTAGGGATCGAAATATCCCTGTGCCATGAACACGTAGAAGATATTGTTGACCATGTATTTCTGATTCAGAAACGACATGACATTGGGAGAAAACCGGTCGCCGGCCCTGGACAGGATCTCATCATAGAGATCCGTGTCGATGTGAGAGGCAAAGGGCCTCACCGGCATATCGCTGAAGGCAACATTCAGCTTTTCGTTTCGCAGGAGATTTTCGGTAATGATGCGCGTTGCCATGGGGTAAAACGGTTTGAAGAGCGGAGGGTAGATATATGTGACGTTCATTATGGAATCCCTATGGTGTTGGTTTTGGTTGCATGCTTGTTGAGTTTGTCGGGTTCATTGAGTTTATTGAGTTTGTTGGGTTTATTGGGTTATTGGGTTTATTGGGTTTATTGGGTTTATTGAGTTCAGGATTTTAGTGCCTCATTCCCTGGTTTTCTGTCACAAAAAACAAAAAAATCTTTTTTATCACCTTGTGGCTCTGCCTGCCCCGTGAAACCATCTTCTTCTCTTGTTTCACCGGGGTGGCTCTGTGTGAGATATTTTTTTGGTTGTGAATGTACCGCATCAGATGACCTTCGATGGGCGGTCATTGCCTGTTTCCTCTGTTACGATCTCTTTGAGAAGCACAAAGAGGGGATCATCCCCCATCCCGTTTTCTACTGCCACATGAAGCACCTCGGTGAGAAACATGAGGCGCGACCAGTCAAAGGGCTTGTTTCTGAGACCCCTGACCTTTTCAGGGGTCAGGTCCTGGGGAAAGCTCCGGGGGATCTCATGGCCCAGAGCCCTGAAGGCCAGCATGGTGCGCACGCACTTGTCGCAGCAGCAGCAGTTGGTGTCCGGGGGCGTGTCATACCGGTATTGCCCTTCCCAGCACACCTTCAGATTGGACAGGGCCTCGGGCCATGCAAAGAGGGCCTTCAGCTTCTCCACCCGGGTGAATACCATGTCGTGATGGATCTCAAAGCTGTTGCTCGACAACAGCCGATCGGTCAGGGGATGGCTTCCCCAGGGGGACAGATGGAGATAGGAATGACTGCTCCCCACCAGGCATCCGCCTGACAGCTTTCGGAAAAGAGCGGCGGTCGAGGCAAGGACGCAGGCATGGGAGGTCCAGAATTTCTTGATGGAGAGGAGATATTTAAGGTTGGTCCGGATATTCAGAAACCGCAGGCCCGGACAGTCTGAAAAGAGCCGCCGGTTTCTTTCAACCACTGTTTTGCATTCCCGGTCATAATCGATATTGACGTCAAATCCCTCGATATAGAGGATGGCGTTGATATCGAACAGTTTCCGCTTGATGGGTCCCCGCCTCAGAACATGGTTGAGGGCGCTGAAGCTCCCGTCCACACCCCCGGAAAAGCTGAGCATTACCCGGTCGTTGGCCTTTGTCTCTTCCACCTCCCGGTCGGGGACGATCTCGATCTCCGCATATTTTTCAGGAAACCATATACTGAAGATACGTTGATATTCCTCCAGGTTGTCCAGCAGGGAGCCTGAGACCGGGCCGTGGACCCTCAGCGTGGCCTCATCTTCCATGGCCTTGAGGAGTGCCGCGTTGACAAAGGCATCCATCAAATCGAAGGAGCAGTAGTCCCACTGGTCAGCGGGGACGGCGTACCATAACCGCAGATGCCGATCGTACGGCCGCTCCAGGCGAACGTGAATCTTGAATTTATCCTCACAGGTCTCTATGGTATCCAGATAAAGGTCCAGGGTTCTCATGGGTGTCTCCACAATCGGTTGCGGCCGGCAGGGAGGAGGGAGCATCCGGCATCCGTCATCCGCTCCAAGGCCTGAGCGTTCCGGTGGCACGTCAGGCACGTCATGTTGTCGTTTGTTGGATCGGGACGCCAACGCATCACGCGTCCGTGACAGGGGTCCTGGCAGTCAGTGAGCGGGGGCAGCGGAATCGAAACAGTTTCAGCTCTTGATCTTTTCGTGCAGTTTTCGGATTCTGCTGCTGAGCGCCTTACAGATGTGAAGTGCGATCTGCGGGTATTCCCTCACAATTTCCGTAAATTCCTGTTTGTGCAGCACTAAGAATCGGGAATCTTCGGCCGTACGAATGGTGGCGGATCGAACCGCATCTTCAAAAAGGGCCATTTCACCAAAATAGTCTCCGGCCCCGATTCGGGCCAGTTCGATCTCCTGGACGCCTTCTTCCCCCTCCCCCTTGATAACGGCGACAGTCCCCTTCAAGATAAGGAACATGGTCTCTCCGGCCTCGCCCTCTTTGAGGACAATATCGCCTGCCGGATATTCGACCTCCTCTGTCACCGAGGCAATGGCCGCCAATTCGCTCGCGGCAAGGCCCTCAAATATGTTGATGCTCTTCAGTCGCAAGATCTTCTCTGGAATAGAAGTCTCTGTTTCCATCATCTCCTCCAATTTGACCGGATCTTGATCTTCCTTATCCATGGCCCGCTGCGCCATCTGTCGAATATACCTATTTTCCGACCCTGCCAATGACCGGAGGGTCTCCCTGTCGACCCCGTCCCTCCCCTGCTCGGAAATCAGGTAGAGGGTCAACACCACCGTGACCCAATCCTGTTCGTTTAGAAGATGTGTTAAGACAGCGGCCTTATCCGTCCCGAAATCGGGCAGTTTAAAGTGCTTCCTCCCGGTCTTCAGGGTCTCTGTGGGGGGGCCGCCTTCCAGGAGCGGGAGCATGATGCCCGACAGGGAAGCATCCAGCAGATCGTCCAGGGCCTCCAGGCTGTTGGATCGCCGGCGGCTTTCCGAGGAGAAGAGGCCTCGCCAGATGATCCGCATCTGGCCTGACTGATCCTCGGTGGCCAGGACCCGGAGGACATTTTCGAGTTCGATCTGCTTCTTGTTTCCCAGGTGATCGATGATCAGATCCCTCTCCTGTCCCTCAGGCAGATTTCGCAGACTTTCTATTTCCGCCAGATAGTGATAACACCGCTCCACTCCGGAACGCGCGAAACGGAAGATATCCAGATCCTTGATGTTCAGCAGGGCCAACAGATCGAATATCCCCTCCCTGACCTTGCGGCGGGGGATGTTCAACGATTCCACGAGAATCTGGGCGTTTTGATGGGGAGCGGTCTGGATCTTTTCTTTGGCCAGGTCGAAGACCCGTTCCGACGGGTCATCCATCAGGCTGATGATCGTCCTGACCGCATCATCGTCGCCCAGTTCAAAGGCATCAAGGGCCGCTATCCGGATAGCCTCTTCAGGGTGATAGAGGTATGTTGTTGCAAACCGGTTTGGAGAAGGGGCCCCGAGGCGGTGAAGTGCTGTCAACAGATGCGGAAGGAGGGACTCGTCTTCCTCCTGGTTGAGCATCTCCTCCAGCCGGGGGATGTAGGCCCCGTCCCCTGTCTGGCCTGCTGCGATCACACCGGCCCTCTTTTCAGACGGATCATCCGATTTCAGCCACGCGTCAATGACCCCCTGGTATGCCTGGGGGGATTGGCGGTACAGGCCGACCACCGCGTATGCCTGAATTTCCGGATCGCTGGAGGACTCGAAAATCTCTTTGAGGAAGTCCTGAAAAGGTGCGGGAGACATCCGGTTGACCGCCCGGAGCACCGCGACGGTGCGTTCTTTCTTTGCCGGGTCCGCCAGCTCCCGAAAAACAGGGAGGGCCTCCTCTCCCACGTTCGGAGAAAGCATATCCAGAAGGGCCGTCGCGGTCTTGTCGTCATTGTCCCGTATCACCGACAGGAGCTTCCGGTCGAATCCCTCGATGGGTTGATCCCTGAGCAGGCGCGCATACCAGAGGGACTTATCCCCCCGGGACCGCACAAGCGCCTCCATCATCTGGGTCTGGATTTTCTTGTCCGCAAAAACGCTGTTGACGTCTTTTTCCTCCAGTGTCTTGAGATCCAGGAGGTTCTTGGAAATCAGGTCCAGGAGGATTTTGGAATAGTTTTTCTTGAGAACAAACCCGGTAACCACCCACAGCCCGCCGACGATCATGGCAAAGATGGAGAGATATCTGGGATGGAAAACCCCCTCCGAAACCATGATCATCCCGGCGCCGGTGAGGATCCCGATGCGGACCACTGTACCGCGTAGAAACGGTCGGATGGTTGCCCGGTATTCCACGGGAAAGAGGCCCATGAGAACGGCCCGGGCCGGATTGTTCATGGTGGTCCGCAGCACATTGGTGGAGACCCGGGCATACATGGCCGAAAAAATATCGAACTTGAGGAGAAAGGCCAGGAAGGCGAGGATGTAATTGAAGGGGTGAAACATGAGGACAATGGGAAGCCCCCACCGGCCGTACACCCTCCCCACAAACAGGAGGATAATGAGGCTGATAATATTCATGGAGCCCCGGAAATAGCCGTAGAAGGTGAGCATCCCCCCCTGGGTGGCAAAGGAGTTGTTTACGGTATAGGCAAACAGGTAGTTCATGATGGGGATAAGGATATTGGGAAGAAGGGTCAGGAAGATGAGAATCTTGACCAGGAGGGACTGCTTCACCAGGGGCCACACATCCTTGAATTCCTGAACAAAGGATGCACGCTTCTGGCCCTTCTTCCTTTTCTTGGATACCAGGAGTGATGGGAACCGCACCCCCATGGTCTTGACGGTAAGGGCTCCCAGACTCGCGGTCACCGCATAGGCCAGCATGAGATTGTCCATGGAGATGAGTTTGGCCAGGGAGGGTGTGGCAAAACTCCCGATCATCCCCCCCACCACGCCCCCGGCCGTGAGGAGGGGGAAGATCCGTTTGGACTGGCGGGTATTGAAGAGGTCATTGGCCAGGTTCCAGAACATGAGGATGAACAGCATCTCGAACTGGGCCTTGAGCACGTACAGGATCGGATAGATAATGGGAAATCCGAGGGGGATCGTAAACCGGAGGATGCCGACGGCGATGCCGCAGATGGCAAGGGTATAGGTGAGCATCCGGCTTCCCGGAATCCTCCCCATAATCCCGGTCAGAAAGGCCATGAGAAAAAAGGTGGTAAAGGAATTGACCACCTGAACAACAGGGAGATATTGAACCCCGTATCGCTTCAGGAAAGCGGTTTCCGCAAAGTTGTTGAAGAGAATATCGGAAATGCTGATGAAAAAAAAGAGGAGGAGGACCCAGAGAAAAAGGGCCATCTCTTCTTCATAGACCTTCAACCAGTTGCCGATGGACTTGCGCATTAGATGGCCTCGCTGTCGAATAGTGAAGAATTCAGTCGGTTAGCCTACCTTGAGGGTCGTAATAGTGTCAAGCATTTTCATCGGCGCGACCCCTCTGGGTCAGCGGTCGGGGGGATTCACCATTGTGTCAGAACACCGGCGTGCGGAATGACCCCAAGTCGTTATACTGCACAAGTTCCCGGCGGATGACATTTAGGCCATCAGTCCAGATAATCCTGCCTCAGAGGAGAAAACACCTCCACCATGACCGAGTCCTCGAGGACCTCGGCGGCATGGCCCACACCGCCGGGAAGGCACCAGCTGTCCCCGGGTCCCGCCTCAAAGGTGTCATCGCCGACGATAAATCGAAGACGGCCGGAGACCAGGTATCCGGTCTGCTCGTGAGGATGGCTGTGCTCCGGGACCCTCCCCCCCTTGGCGATCCTGAATTCGCACAGGTGGGTCTTTTCACCGTGTACCAGGGTCTTCAATAAAACCCCCTCTGCCAACTGCCTGTATCCTGCATCATCTTTGCGGTTAAACATCGTATCTCCTTGTTGCTTGTTGCCAGTTACGGGTTACTTGTTGCCGGTTGCTCGTTGCCCCCTGCTCCTTGCTCCCTGCTCCCTGCCTGGTTTTTCCTTGTCAGGCGCTCGATAACCTTGATGTCGGGCGGCGGGAATCGAAGGCCTGAAAGCGCGTTCCACTCCACCCACCGGATCTCCTGACACCCGATGGCCGTCGGCTCGCCCTTTACCCATGTGCAATTGAAAACGTGAAGCGATATCCGTTTGTCCCCATATTCATGGTCCACTGTCAGAAGCGGTGCATCCACCCTTGCCTCAATCCCCAGCTCCTCCCCTATCTCCCGTTCCAGACATTCACTGAGTTCTTCCCCCGCCTCCTGCTTGCCCCCGGGGAACTCCCAGAATCCCTCGAGATGCGTCCCTTTGGCACGTTTCGAGATGAGCAGTTTTCCGTCTTTCCAGATCAGACCGGCGGTGACATGATAGTGGGGTTTGGTCGTGGGTTTCACAGGCGTCTGTCTACTCCTCGTCGGCCCGGCCCACGCCTTTCAACCGCAACCTCAGGTAGGCCTCCGATGCCTCGGTGTGTTCAGGGGATATCTCCAGTACCCGCTGATAGGCCTTCGCAGCCCCGGCCAGGTCGCCGGTCTTTTCCCTGAGCCTGGCCAACTGCAGCCATAAGTCCATATCCTCCGGCCTCAGATTCAGGATCGCTTCCATCTGCTCCATGGCCTCGGCCTCTTTTCCGGTCTCCAGATACGCAAACACGAGGTATCCCCTTAAAACGGCATCCCGGGGATAGGCCTCAACCGCCTGCTTCATGATGTTGAGGATTTTCTGATAGGCCTTTGCGGCCCGCAGGCTTTCAAACATTTCGTGGAGAAGGGGATCCACCTCCTGCGGCGTTTTCTTCAGGACCTCCTCCATCTGGCGGATGGCCGGATCCATCTCGCCGGTCTTCAGGTAGGCGGAAATCAGATATCTCCTGAGGGGGATCTGATCGGGATTGGCCGCCAATCCCTTTTTCAGGAGCGGAATCATGCGCTTGTAATCGTCTTTTTGCCTCAGATAATCAAAGATAAACGGATAGATGTCAGCTTCTCCGGGCCTCAGTTCGACGATGGTGACGGCCTCCTTGAATGCCGAAGGGAGGTCTTTTTGTCTGCGGTGGATATCAAAAAGGATGCCATGGACTTCGGCATCCTCCGGATGTGAGGTCAGATACGTCTTGAAATAAGACGAGGCATTTTCGAGGTTTCCGGTTTCGTATTCGAGGGCCCCTAAATTGTAGATGAGGGTATCGTCCTCGGGGTTGAGGGAAAGCATCTTCTCATACACCGATGTGAGGACCTCTTTATCCCCCTCCTTTTCCAGGACCTGCGCCATCATGGCCAGGGCCTTCCTGTCGTCCGGTTTCCGGTCAAGGACCTCGGAAAGATACCCCCCCGCCTTTTTGTATTCACCTTTTTCCAGGAGATTCTGCGCCAGTTTCAGTCGTCCCTCAAGATCTTCGGATTTGAGGGTGACCGCATTATCCAGGTAAAAATCCGCCTTTTCCTTCTGACCCGTCTTTTCGTATAAGTAGGAGAGGTTGTAATGAAGGTTGGCATCCTTCTGATCCAATTTGGCGGCACTCAGATAGGCATTGATCGCCTCTTCATAATTATGCGTCAGGGTATGGAGATATCCCAGGCGCTTGTATGTCTCGAGCCGTTCACCCTCCTTCACCCGCTTCAACAGGGCCTCATACTCCCGAATGGCGCCGCTCCAATCTTTGGCCTGCTCCAATTTCTCTGCATAGGCCTTTCTCGCCGCAACATCGTTCGGGTTCAGACGGATGAGGGATTTAAGGACCCGAACCACGCCGTTTGGGTCGTTCATCTCCTGATACACATTCAGGAGTTCGGACAAGGTCTCCACATCCTCCTTTTCCGCTGCCATCTCCTCCAGCATGACCGCTGCCTTTTCCCACTTTTTGAGGGCCTTGTAATCATCGATGAGCCGGCGGTTGAGCCGGCGGTTGAGCCGGCGGTTTTCAGGCAACAGACGCCGGCCCCGCTCGAGGAAGGCGATTCGTCGATCCGTGTCGATGATCCGATTCGCCCTTTCCAGCCAGTCTTCCGCGTAGGGCTGGATGACCCAGGTGACGTCACCGATATCCTGGTTGTAGTGTTTCACATGGATGACGAACCGGTACCGGTCAAAGGGCTCCTGTTGAGGCAGGAGATCGGTGAGGGGGAGGGCCTCATATCGAAGGGCATTCACATCAAACCCTTCTGCGGAGAGGCGGATATTCAGACTCAGGGGGATGTTGGTGGATATGGAAAGGATCTTGACCTTATCATCGGGATGCAGGAAAAGGGTTTCCCCTGAAAGGACCTTCCGGGTGCCGTCGTTGACGCGGACGTTGAGAAACTCGAACCGGGCGGCAACGCCGATCTTGTCGCGCCACAGCCACCATCCGCCTGCCATGGCGCTGATCACCACCAGGGTGATCAGCCAGAAGGTACGCCTGCGTTGGGTTTGCTTTTTCTTGCTCTTTGTCAGCAATCGGCGACCTCAAAGGATTGGCATGCCCTTTTTTCAGAAACCCGTCAAGGAAAGGGCCCTCAATCCCGCTTTCTCCTGCCCCGCCTTCCGAACTTGCCTTCCCAGATGAGAAGGATAGGGCTCGCCACAAAGATAGATGAATAGGTCCCTACCAATATCCCCACCAACAGGGCAAAAGCAAAGTCATGGATCACGCCCCCCCCTAAGATAAAGAGGGCCAGTACCACCACCAGTGTGGTCGTGGAGGTGAGAATGGTTCGACTCAGGGTTTCGTTGATGCTGATATTCATGGTCTGATCAAAGGGTCTTCTCTTGAAACGCCGCAGGTTCTCCCGTATCCGGTCGAAGACGATGATGGTATCGTTCAGGGAATATCCGACAATGGTGAGAAAGGCCGCAATAATGGAGAGCGATATCTCCCTGTCGGTCAGGGCGAAGACGCCCACCGTGATGGTCACGTCATGGATCAGGGCGATGATGGCGCCCAGGGCATATTTGAGATTCAAAAACAGGCAGAGAGCAAGGGTAACGATCAGGGCGACCAGGATAAGCCAGGTCACGCTGACGCCGAATCCGGATGTAATATAGACCACAAAGGCCAGGGAAATCGCCATGATAATGGACATCAGCCACTTCAATTCGAACCGTCCCGAGATGTATATGGCGATGAATAAAAGGGAATAAAAAATAGCGAACAGGGCCTTTTGCCGCAGGTCATCGCCCACCTTGGGGCCGACCATTTCCACCCGCCGGATGTCTACCCCTTCTCCGAACTCGGCCTTCAGGGCCTGTTCCACACGGTCGCTCAAACCGGTCAATTCCACGTCGGTCTTCCTGACCCGGATCAGGTACTCAGCGTCGTCTGTTTCGCCGAATCCCTGGACAATGCTGTCTTCCAGTTGAATGGATCGAAGGGCCTTTTTGATGTCGGCCGGAGACGTCTTCTGTTCCAGCTTGACCTGAACCACCACGCCCCCTGAGAAATCCACTCCGTAGTTGGGACCGCCCTTCCATATGAGCAGAAAAATAGTGGCGATGATCATCAGCCCGGAAAACACGAAAGCGATGTTGCGCTTTCCGAGAAAATCGATATTGACCCCTGGTTTAATGAATTCCATGTATTGGCTCCGGTTGATCGTTAGTCATTCTCTGATTTCTCACACACAGACACCTCTGGACTGCTGAACCTCTGAACCTAAATCCTGATCCTTTTCACATTTCGCTGTACATAGAAATAATCGAAAACAATCCGGGTGACGAAAATAGCGGTAAAGAGGCTGGCGATAATGCCGATGCTGAGGGTCACCGCAAATCCCCGGACCGGTCCGGTGCCGAACTGGAAAAGGACGAGGGCCGCAATCAGCGTGGTCACCTGGGCATCCAGAATGGTGACCAGGGCCTTGCCGTATCCGCCTTCGATAGCCGCCCGCGATGTCTTCCCCAGCCTCAGTTCCTCACGTATCCGCTCAAAGATCAAGACATTGGCATCCACCGACATGCCGATGGTAAGGATAATCCCTGCGATGCCGGGGAGGGTCAGGGTGGCACCGAAAAAGGCAAGCCCGGCCATAATAAAGATCACATTGAGGAGGAGGGCCATGTCGGCGATAAGGCCCGACAGGCTGTAATAAATCGCCATGAAAATAATAACGATGATCCCGCCGATAAGCACCGACTTGAAGCCCTTTTCAATGGAATCCTTTCCCAGGGAGGGTCCCACGGTCCGTTCTTCGATGATCTTGACCGGCGCGGGGAGGGCCCCGGCCCTCAGTACGATGGCCAGATCTCTGGCCTCCTCCGTGGTGTAGCGCCCGGTGATCTGGGCCTTCCCGCCGGAGATCTTATCCTGAATCACCGGCGCTGAATTGACCTTATTGTCCAGGACGATGGCCAGGCGCTTCTTGATGTTCTCCCCGGTCACCTGCTCAAAGATCCTGGCGCCCCTCGCATCGAATGAGAGGGAGACGTAGGGTTCATTGTACTGGCTGTCTATCTGGACCCTGGCGTCGGTAATGTATTCGCCGGTAAGGGCGGTTCGTTTCTTAAGAAGATAGGGAATCTTGGTCTGCCGTCCGCTCTTGGGATCGATGGCCACCTGGTAAAGGATCTCGTCCCCGGGGGGTATCTTTCCCTGAAGGGCCTCTTCCACGCTGTTCTCCTCGTCAACCAGCTTGAACTCCAGAAGGGCCGTCTTGCCGATCAGGGCGATCGCCCGCTTGGGGTCTTTTACCCCGGGCAGCTGGATGAGAAGCCTGTTGTCCTCCTGAGGACGGATATCCGGTTCGCTCACTCCAAACTGGTCGATTCTGTTACGGATGGTCTCCAGGGCCTGGTCCACCGCCATCTTTGTAATGCGGGTCCTGGCCTTGGGATCCAGGACGAGCTGAAACGACGGATGGCCCTCTGTTTCCGGAAGCGATTCCACCTCGAAATCAGGGTAACCGGCAGCGGCCATGTCCAGGAACACCTCCTTGTCTTCCGGACGCATCAGGATGATGTCCACGCTCTTCAACCCATCCCGCTTCAGCTCGAGATACCGTACCTTGTCCTTGCGCAGATCCCGCTTCAACTCCTCCACCACCCGTTCCAGATGATTTTCTACGGCCTTGGCTGTCTGCACCTCGAGGACCAGGTGAATGCCCCCCTGCAGGTCAAGACCCAGATGGATGCGGTCCTTCGGCAAGAAACTCGACCACCATCCGGGAGGTCCGCTGCCCAGAGACGGAATGAGATAGACCACTGCTGCCAGTATTGCAAACAAGGCAATGATGCTTCGCCACCTTAGACTTTTCACCACGTGTGACTCCCAGATTTGATATGGATAGTTATGGATACCCTAAGTGGAAGATGAAGTTGACGGGTCCCTTCCGGCCACGCCGGAAATAGATCCCCTCGAAACCTTGACCCGAACCTTGGGTGCTATCTCCATGGTGACCACATCATCGGTCAGGCCGGTCACGACCCCGTAAAGCCCGCCCGAGCTGACCACCCGGTCTCCCTTTTTAATTGATGCGAGCAATTGTTTGTGCGCCTTGGCCTTTTTCTGCTGCGGCCTGATGAGCAGAAAATAGAAGATGGCGAACATGAGAATAAGTGGCACAAACGCTCCGAATCCACCCCCTTCTCCCCCTGCTCCCCCTTTGCCAGCGCCTCCCATCGCATACGCCAAAAAATCCATGGTAAACCCTCCTTTCAACCGAGTCCTTTTGCTTGAAGTTCATAGAATGTTGCGCGATATTCCGTCAACCTGTCTTCTCGAATGGCAGTGCGAATATCTGTCATGAGACGAGAATAATATGCGAGGTTATGGATAGTATTCAACCTGTAGGACAATATCTCCTTCGCCATGAACAGATGCCTCAAATACGCCCTCGAATAATTCGCGCATGTATAACATTGACAGCCTTCTTCCACAGGCCTGTTGTCCTCCGTATACCTGGCGTTTTTGATGGTCATCCTGCCCGCTGTCGTGAACAGGGTCCCATTTCTGGCATTTCGAGTGGGGATGACACAATCAAACATGTCTACCCCCAGGGTGACAGCCTCCAGGATGTCCTCCGGAAACCCCACCCCCATCAGGTAAACCGGCTTCTCCATCGGGAGAAAATCCATGGCCTCTCGAATAACCCGCTGCCTGGTGGCCCGGTCTTCTCCGACGGAAAGGCCCCCCAGGGCATAGCCGTCAAATTCCATTTCAACCAGTTCCCGGGCGCTGCGCTCCCTCAGGTCCGGGTAGACCCCGCCCTGCACAATGCCGAACAACGCCTGGTCGCGCCTTTTCTTTTGCTCCAGACATCTTAGGGCCCAGGAGGTCGTAAGTGCGACGGATTTCCTCACATACTCATGTTCCGCAGGGTAAGGCGCACATTCGTCAAAGGTCATGATGATATCCGCGCCCAGTGTCTCCTGGATATCGATGGCCTCTTCAGGACCGATAAAGTGCCTCGACCCGTCGATATGGGACTGAAACGTCACCCCCTGATCCGTCAGGGTTCGCAGGGGCGTCAGGCTGTATACCTGAAACCCGCCGCTGTCTGTAAGGATGGGCCCGGACCAGTTCATGAACCGGTGCAGGCCTCCCAACCGGCCGATGACCGGGTGACCCGGTCTGAGGTAGAGATGATAGGTGTTGGCCAGAATCACCTTGACGCCTGCATCTGTCAGGTCTTCGGGTGAAACGGCCTTTACCGACCCTTGGGTCCCCACCGGCATGAACACCGGCGTTTCAAATACTCCGTGGGGAGTCCGGATCTCCCCGGTCCTGGCCCTGCCCCTCGCGTGGTTATGCGTAATTCTAAATTTCACATCTCATCCGGAACCGGGGTCCGTTTTAATCAGGCGTCAGGCACAAGGCGCAAGGCGCAGAAATTGCGGTGGACAGCCCATGTCCTGCCGGCCCCGAATTCCTCAATTCCTGAATCCCCAAATTCCAGCATTCCAGTATGTTGAACCCCTCAATTCCCCTTTTCATGTGATCACCATGGCATCCCCGTAGCTGTAGAACCGGTATCTCTTCTCAACGGCCTCCGCATAGGCCCGTTTGATCAGGTCGAGCCCGGCAAAGGCCGATACCAGGAAGAGCAACGAGCTTTTCGGCAGGTGGAAGTTGGTGATCAGTCCGTCTGCCACACGAAAAACAAACCCCGGCGTGATCAGGAGGTCGGTCTTCCCCTCGCCGGGGATAACACCGCCGTCATTCGTGGCGGCGCTTTCCAGTGCCCTCACCACCGTGGTCCCGACTGCGATGACCCTGCCGCCGCTCTCCCTGGCCCTCCGTATCCGGTCTGCTGTTTCAGGTGAGATGGTGTACTGTTCATGGCCCACCCGATGTTCTCGAATATCTTTCACCTTGACAGGACGGAAGGTGCCATAGCCCACATGAAGGGTCAACGGCACCACGGAAATACCCCTCGACTCGAGTTTGCGGAGAAGTTCCAGGGTAAAGTGCAGACCCGCAGTGGGCGCTGCCACAGCACCCTTTGCGGCGGCGTATACCGTCTGATATCTCTCCCTGTCAACCCCTTCCAGGGTAGCGGTTTTCCCTCGTTTGATATAGGGCGGCAGGGGCAGACGGCCCTTCTCCTCAAGGAGGGACCCTATGCCTCGACCGCCGTTGAACCTGATGGTGACAAGCCCGTTACCGAGGACACTCTTGATTTCCCCGGACACATCCGCATCAAAAAACAAAAGACTTCCCGGTCTGGGTCGCCTGGAGGCCTTCATCAGGCATAACCGTTCAGAGGGTCCCTCATCTCCCGGGCCCGGCATTACGTCCGGATGTTCCAGGACCAGTATCTCTATGCGACCCCCGCTCTCTTTATGGCCGAAAATCCGGGCAGGAACCACCTGGGTGTCATTCACCACCAGAAGATCGCCCGCCAGAAGCAGCCGAGGGAGATCGAAAAACCGGTGGTCCGAAAAAGAACCGGTTGACCGATCCACTGCAAACAATCTGGAATGATCCCGCTTACAGGCCGGCGTCTGTGCTATAAGATCCTGTGGCAGGTTGTAATTGTAGTCTTCTATCTCAAGCATTCCTGAACTTCAAAACGGCTAGACTAAACAAGATTCTATTCAAAGTCAAACGATTTTATTCTCGGAAAAAGTAGGCGAGCAGGAGTCCGAGGCCCATCGCCAGGAACCCCACGACCCTGAGATGTGCATTGGGTACGTCCTGCATCATGGCAACCCATTTCTTCATCTTCTCCGGAAAGGCGAAGTAGGGAAGACCTTCTACAATAAGCACAAGTCCCAGAAGGCACAGAAATAATTTCATCTCTTATCATCCTCGACAGCCGGAATACTACTCAGGGGCGTCATTCCAATCCGGATATGGGAATCCGTTTAATAGGGGGGAGGCGGAATCACGTCAGGATACCGCCATTTCATCATACCAGATTCATGTCACTCAAAACCGACACCAGCAAGGCTATGATTGCCGCAAGTTGTAGCATCCCGAGATATTTAAGGAACACACGCCGTGCGGGGCGCCGGCCCTTTACTAGAGAACCACGGATACTAACACGAAATTTGTGATCTTATCAAGAAATAGACCTCAGCCCATGGAAGAGGCGCGGAATTTGCAAGCTTTGGATCAGGTTCGAGGGGATGAAAAACAGGGGGTCGCCTTCATTCATCGCTACGGGTCCCGAAAGGCCTGCAAAGAGGAGAGGGATGCCGACGGGTGCGTGAAAAAATTGGCCTTGCAATTCTCAAATTTTCCTTGTATAGGGTCATATTCCGGCAAAAAAGCTAACATGTTGATTCTATTTTTATTCTTTTTTTATGAGAGTGCCCCGTGATGTTGGATGCCGACAATGGGTGAAGACGAATCGGCCGCCTTTTTCACCGGATTTGGCCCATAGCCCCTCCAACAGGATGTGAATCAGCGGAAGGCCGGATTCCAGACAACAGCCAAGTGAAATTTCTTGAAATCAATTAAATTGTCCTTATTGTTTGAAGGAATCCCGGGTTTTTGACGCTTCTCCGGTCAAGAATTCGCCGCAGTCAAGACATTTTTTGGAAAAACTGAACCCGATCAGCAAAATCTGAATCTTAATGAGGAAACCATGAAAACAACCCTGGAAGAGATCAGCCCCGTCAAAAAAAGACTGCGGGTCGAGATTGACGCAGAAGAAGTGAACAAGAAACTGAATCAGGCCTATGGCGACATCAGGAACAGGGTCAGGATCCCAGGTTTCAGGCCGGGAAAGGCCCCCCGGAAGATTCTTGAAAGTTATTACGGCAATCAGATAAAAGATGACGTGACACAGGAACTGATCAGAGATTCCTTTCCAAAGGCGGTCGATGAGGCAAAGACCTTCCCCCTGGGTCAGCCGGTGCTTGAAAAGGCGCCTCTTAAACAGGGAGAAAACTTCGTCTATTCCGCTCTCATGGAAGTTCGCCCGCAATTTGAGGTCAAGGACTATCTGGGGATGGAAATAGAAAAGGAAATTCTCTCTGTCAGCGATGAAGACGTCCAAAAACGACTTGAAGAGATAAGAAAAGCCAATGGAAAACTGACCGCCATCACGGAAAAGCGACCCATCAGAGAAGGGGATTATGCGATCGTCGACTACAAAGGATTTGAAGACGGCCAACCGATGGAAGGCATCCAGTCTCCAAATCTGATGGTAAATGTCGGGAAGAACGACTTTCACGCCAAATTTGACGAGGCGCTTATCGGGCTTACCAAAGACGATGAAACAGAGGTAGAGATTGATTTTGAAAAGGATTTTTATCACAGCCGACTCGCCGGGAAACACGTGCGTTTCAAGGTAAAAATAGTGGACATCAAGGAACTGGTGCTTCCGGAACTGGACGATGCCTTTGCCGGCAGCTTGGGCTCTGATTTCAACGACCTGGATGGTCTCAGAAAAGAGATCAGAAAGGCCATTACCTCACAGGAGGAAAAACGGATTGACGGAGAATTAAACCAGAAATTGCTTGAAAAAATCTCGGAAGGGCTTGATTTCGAACTCCCTGATGTCCTGGTGGAGGCCGAGACCGATTTCTCTGTAAATCGATTCAAGGACAATCTGGAAAGAGGCGGAGCGAGCATCGAAAAGATGGGGCTTTCCGAAGAAGGATTAAAAAAAGAGTTCAGGCCTGTTTCAGAAAAACGGGTCCGGGAAATGCTTATATTAGAACAGATCGCCAAACAGGATCAGATCACCCTGGATGACGAAGACCTTGAGGAGGGCTACAGGGACCTGGCCCAGCACATGGGACAGGACATGGAAACCGTCAAGAAGTATTATGAGGCACGCGGCCAGGTGGATAGCCTTAAGGAAGAGCTGCTCAAGGAAAAAACATTGAAGTATCTGGCTGAACATGCTAACATTTCAGCTGTAGCGAGAGATGCAATCGGCCAAGACAAGGACCGTGAAGCGGGGGAAGGATAAATTCATGTTAATACCAATGGTTATAGAACAATCGGGCCGGGGGGAACGGGCTTATGATATCTATTCGAGGCTTCTGAAGGACCGTATCGTGTTTATCGGCGAGCAGGTGGACGATACCATGGCCAATATTATCATTGCCCAGATGCTCTTTCTGGAATCTGAAGATCCGGAGAAGGACATCAATATTTACATCAATTCCCCGGGAGGGTCCGTCACTGCAGGGCTGGCTATTTATGACACCATGCAATACATCAGACCTGATGTGGCGACCATTTGCATGGGACAGGCAACCAGCATGGGAGCGCTCCTCCTGGCATCCGGGACCAAGGAGAAACGATATGCCCTCCCCCATAGCAGGGTGATGATTCATCAGCCTTTGGGGGGCGCCCAGGGTCAGGCGACGGATATTGATATTCATGCACGGGAAATTTTAAAGATACGTGACACCCTCAACGATATTCTGGTCAAACATACGGGCCAGAGCCTTGAAAGGATCCGCAAAGATACGGAACGGGATTATTTCTTGAGCAGCGAAGAGGCCAAAGAATACGGTCTTGTAGATAGGGTTATCAGCAAGCGGGAAATGAAGGATCAAATTGCCGGGAAGGCCTAAGATGACGGACAGATTGAAAATCGAGGGGGTATTGGCCCGCGGGGTGTTGCTGATTTCGGTTGAAGACTTCAGGTTTTTTGCTGATCTTCGACACAACCAATCAACCATTTGACAACACTTGTGAAAATATAAAAGGTATAAATTATGGGCAAGAATGACGTTTCGAATGACGACCTTCTCTGCTCTTTCTGCGGAAAAAGCCAGGACGAGGTCAAAAAGCTCATTGCAGGTCCCTCTGTGTATATCTGCGATGAATGTATTCAGCTCTGTAACGAGATCATTGCTGAGGAATACAGCCAAGAAGATGAACAGGAGGCCCGTCAGTTACTGAAGCCCTCCGAGATGAAAGAGACCCTTGATCAGTACGTGATCGAGCAGGAAAGGGCGAAAAAGGTCCTTTCAGTGGCGGTCCACAACCATTACAAACGCGTCAGCACTCAGGCGGATACAGGGGACGTTGAAATCGAGAAAAGCAATATCCTCCTCATCGGGCCTACCGGTTCAGGGAAAACCCTCCTCGCGCAGACCCTGGCCAAAATCCTGAAGGTCCCCTTCACCATTGCTGACGCCACCACATTGACGGAAGCCGGTTACGTGGGCGAAGACGTAGAGAATATCATTCTCCATCTGGTTCAGATGGCCGATTATGATGTGGAGGCTGCCACCAAAGGGATTGTGTATATCGATGAAATCGACAAGATCGCACGCAAATCCGACAGCCCGTCCATTACGCGCGACGTCTCAGGAGAGGGAGTCCAGCAGGCACTGCTCAAGATAATTGAGGGGACCCTGGCCAATGTTCCGCCAAAAGGGGGGAGGAAACACCCGCAGCAGGACTTTGTACGGGTGGATACGAGCAATATCCTCTTTATTTGTGGTGGCACATTTAACGGATTGGATAAAATTATCAGCAATCGGCTCGGCAATAAGGTGATCGGGTTCGAGGCGGATATCAAAGGGCAGCGGGATGTGGATATGAACAAAATCATGCCGCTGGTTCAACCCGAAGACCTGATAAAATTCGGACTTATCCCCGAATTCGTCGGGAGGATCCCGATTACCGCCACATTGAACGAGTTGAGCATGGATGCCCTGGTTCGAATCCTCAAAGAACCCAAGAATGCACTTATTAAACAGTACAAGAAACTGTTTGAACTGGAGAATGTAAAATTAAGGTTTACGGATGACGTTCTGGTGGCCATCGCCAGAGATGCCATAAAACGGAAATCCGGGGCCCGCGGGTTGAGGGCGATCCTCGAATCGGTGATGTTGGATATCATGTATGAT
Source organism: Deltaproteobacteria bacterium (assembly GCA_021737785.1). Taxonomy (NCBI): domain Bacteria; kingdom Pseudomonadati; phylum Myxococcota; class Myxococcia; species Deltaproteobacteria bacterium. The sequence continues at coordinate 2,899 of JAIPDI010000068.1, read as the reverse complement.
ATCCCTTCCATGCCTGACATCACCGAGTGCATCATCAACGAAGACGTTATCACAAAGGGTGAGCCTCCCCTGTTGATCTACGAAAAGCAGGCCAAATTTGGATAATCATACTATGATAAATTCTCCGGAAAAGGATCTTCTCGACATGGCTAACGGTGAAAGACAATATTACCCGCTTCTCCCCCTGAGAGACGTGGTTATCTTTCCAAATGTGGTTGTGCCCCTGTTTGTGGGGCGCGAAAAATCGATCAAGGCCCTTGAATATGCCTTGGCCCATGATAAGCGGGTTTTCCTGTCCGCCCAGGTGGACGCAAAAGTGGATAACCCATCTCCCAAGGATATCTTCGCGTTCGGTACCGTAGGCGCTGTTTTACAGCTGTTAAAGCTGCCTGACGGGACGGTCAAGGCCCTTATCGAAGGGAAAGAACGGGGCGTGATCGAAAATTTTGTGGACAAACAGGGATTTTTCATGGTGGAAATCAGCGAGCGTGCCACACCCCCTGCTGAAAGCCCTGAAATTGAGGCACTGGTACGCTCCATTAACGACAGCTTTGAGGAGTATGCGAAATATAACAACAAGATCGGAAAAGAAATCGTCTCGGCAGTGACCTCCATTGAAGATCCGGGACGCATGGCAGATACCATTGCCGGTCATTTGGCGCTAAAGGTCGCAGACAAACAGGAAATTCTGGAAGCCGTCGAGTTAACCGAGCGCCTGAACAAACTGTTTGAAAAATTGGGCGGCGAGGTGGACATTCTTCGCCTTGAGCACCGCTTGAGGTCGCGGGTCAAAAAACAGATGGAAAAGACCCAAAAGGACTATTACCTCAATGAGCAGATCCGCGCCATTCAAAAGGAGATGGGGACCAAAGACGATTTCAAGGCGGAGCTGGATGAACTGGAGAAAAAGATAAAACGGAAAAAGGTGAGCAAAGAGGCCCACCTGAGATTGAAACAGGAATTCAAAAAACTGAAAATGATGTCCCCCATGTCTGCAGAGGCCGCGGTGGTCCGCAATTACATAGACTGGATCATCGATCTTCCCTGGTTGGACAAGACACGATCGAAACTCCAGATTGAAGAGGCCGAGGCCGTCCTCGATGAAGATCACTACGGCCTTGAAAAGCCAAAGGAGCGAATTCTTGAATACTTGGCGGTTCAGCGTCTGACCAAAAAAATTAAGGGTCCGATCCTCTGTCTGGTGGGTCCGCCGGGAGTCGGAAAGACGTCATTGGCAAAATCGGTGGCCAGGGCGACCGGCAGGAATTTCATCCGCCTGTCTCTGGGAGGGGTCAGGGATGAGGCTGAAATCAGAGGGCATCGAAGGACCTATATCGGGGCCATGCCCGGCAAGATTATTCAGTATTTGAAACGGGCCAAGTCCAATAATCCGGTATTTTGTTTGGATGAAGTGGACAAAATGAGTACGGATTTCCGGGGCGATCCATCGGCCGCCCTCCTGGAGGTCCTCGATCCGGAGCAGAATGTGGCCTTCAACGACCATTATCTCGATCTGGATTATGATCTCTCCGACGTCTTTTTCATCACAACAGCCAATAACCTCCACAATATCCCCGGCCCCCTGCAGGACCGGATGGAAATTATCAGACTTCCCGGATATACCGAACTTGAAAAGCTGGATATCGCCAAGCAGTTTCTGGTCAAGAAGCAGATCGATCAAAACGGCCTTAGTCCTAAGAATATTACCTTTACCGATAGTGCCATTCTCCAGGTCATCCGCAATTATACCAGTGAAGCCGGAGTCAGGAATCTGGAGCGGGAGATCTCTTCGATCTGCCGAAAGGTGGCCAAAGAGGTGGTCAAGAGGGGGATGGACACCGCGATCTCGGTGAAGTCCCAGTCCATTCAGAAGTATCTCGGCGTCCCCAAGTACCGGTATGGGAGGACGGAAGAGAAGAATTGCGTAGGCGTCACCACCGGGCTGGCATGGACAGACGTCGGCGGCGAAATCCTCCAGACCGAGGCCACCATCATGCCCGGCAAGGGCAATCTGGTCCTGACCGGGAAACTCGGAGAGGTCATGCAGGAATCGGCGCAGGCCGCCTTGAGTTATGTCCGTTCAAGGGCAAGGAATTTGAAGGTGCCCGACAATTTCTATGAGAAAGTGGACATTCACATCCATGTTCCGGAGGGCGCCATTCCCAAGGATGGACCGTCCGCCGGCATCACGCTTGCGACGTCTATTGTTTCCGCGCTCACCAGATACCCTGTCAATCGCGATATCGCCATGACCGGCGAGATCACCCTCAGGGGAAGAGTCCTCCCCATAGGAGGCCTCAAGGAAAAGATCCTGGCCGCCCACAGGGGAGGCGTCACCAAGGTGTTGCTCCCCATCGAAAACAAGAAGGACATTGCGGAGATACCCAAGAAAATCCTTAAAAAGGTGGAGCTGGTACTTGTGGAACATATGGATGATGTCCTTCGTGAGGCATTGATTGTGGATGAAGGAAAAGAATTGTTTGCTGCGGAAGAGGACTGCAAGCCCTTCTGTTTCACGGATGTCCCACAGATGGAGGAAAGCCCGCCCACCAGCATCACGGCCCACTGAGATTCAGATGGCGCAGTATAAATTCTCTTGACAAGAGAGAAGGGAACCGTTATGTTTGCAACTTGCATTTCTGACTCAGGCGGGTAGCTCAGCGGGAGAGCATCGGCCTTACAAGCCGGGGGTCACGGGTTCAAATCCCGTTCCGCCTACCATCCATTCAGGGGCGGAGTTGGGTTGTGATGAAAATATCCCGCGTGCCGGGGCAGGATAGGTAGCGTAAAAAGGCGCCGGGTCAGGGTTTCGGGATTTAAATGCACCCGGTGTCACACGGGGGCGTAGTTCAGTTGGTTAGAACGTCCCGCTTGTTCAAGCGGGAAGGTCACGAGCTGG
>JAIPDI010000067.1 GCA_021737785.1 Deltaproteobacteria bacterium | reverse complement strand
CCCCGCTTCATGTTCGTATTGAGGAGAAATGGGGATGGCGGGTCGCCTCCGACACCCCCTCCGGTTCGCTACGCTCACCTACGGGGGTGTCGCCACTTCTCTCCTGCTTCATCCGACAACTACTCTGACACAGGGGGCATCAGCCATGAACCATTATCCAGCATCCAGTAACCAGAATGAAACCCCATATCTTCAGAGAATATGATATCCGCGGAACGGTCCCCGACGAACTGAACCAGGCCACCGTCCGCCTGCTGGGGAATGCCATGGCCGCCTATTATCTGGACCGGAGGGCCACGCGGATTTCCCTGGGACGGGATTGCCGGCTCAGTTCCCCGGAACTTGCCGCGTGGCTTGCCAGTGCCTTGATTGCATCGGGGATGGAGATCGTGGATATCGGCATGGTCCCCACGCCCCTCCTCTATTTTTCGGTCCATCATCTGGGCCTGGACGGGGGGATCCAGATCACCGGAAGCCACAACCCGCCGGCATTTAACGGCTTCAAGCTATGCCTGGGGAAGATGCCGGTTTACGGCAAAGAGATTCAGAAGATCCGGCGGATCGGCGAAACAGGAAATTTCAGGACCGGGACCGGGAATCTCGAAAAGACCGATGTGACAGAGGCCTATATCGACTATGTAGCGGAGAACATTCGACCAGGGCCTGTCCGGCGGAAGGTGGTGGTGGACGGCGGCAACGGGGCGGGCGGTCCGGTGGGTGCACGGATCTACCGCCGTCTCGGCTTTGAAACACTCCCGCTCTTCTGCGAACCGGACGGCGCCTTTCCGAACCATCATCCCGATCCGACCATTCCGGAAAACCTGGAGGCGCTGATGAAACGGGTGACCGAGGCAGGGGCCGACCTCGGCATTGCCTTTGACGGCGACGCGGACAGGATCGGGGTCGTGGGTCCTGAAGGGGATATCATCTGGGGCGATCAGTTGATGATCATCTTCTCAAGGGACCTGCTGTCACGGCATCCGGGCGCCGCGGTCATCGGAGAGGTCAAATGCTCCCAGACCCTGTATGACGATGTGGCGGCCCACGGGGGCCGGGCCATCATGTGGAAGGCCGGTCATTCGCCGGTCAGGCAGAAGATGAAGGATGAAGCAGCCCTGCTGGCAGGGGAGATGACCGGACATATCTTTTTTAAGGAGCGGTATTTCGGGTATGATGACGCCATCTATGCAGGGGCGAGGCTCCTGGAAATCCTTTCAAAGACCGACCAAAGCATAGAGGCCCTGTTGTCAGGAGTCCCACCCATGACCGCAACCCCTGAGATCCGGATAGACTGTCCCGATGATCGAAAATTTGAGGTGGTGGCCGCCATTACCGAAGAATTCAGGAAGACCTACGAGGTGATCGACATTGACGGCGCCCGTATCCGGATGGACCGGGGCTGGGGACTTGTCAGGGCCTCCAACACCCAGCCCGCACTGGTGCTCCGGTTTGAGGCAACGGACCCCACCCGCCTGGAGGAGATCCGCAGGATCTTCATGGACCAGGTGGAGAAGCGACTGCGCCACCACCGGACAAGCCCCTCCTGAATCTCATTTCCGCCAATATGACCCGGACCTCCTTCCCCTTGGACCGCAGGGTCCTCTTGCGGGCCGTGATGTGGAAACGGTGGGATACCTGCCTGAAAAACTCCAGGCTGGTCTTTCGCACCCCTTCCGCCAGAATGATTTCTCCCGAAGGTCTCAGGCAGGTTTCGAAGAGCTTCAGGATCGCCTGGAAATCCGTCTCCTTGTAGATCACCTCCGACCCTACAACAAAATCAAAGCGTCCGTCTAACTGCGGCCGGGTCCAGTCCAGTCGGGCGACTTCAATGGCTGCGGCATCCTCGCCAGAGAGATTCGCATGGACATTGGCCCTGGCAAAATCGAGGGCATCTGAATTGTATTCCGTGATGGTGATCCGGTGCCCGAAGGCAGCGGCCACAATGCCCACAACCCCCACGCCGCATCCGATCTCCAGAAAACGCCTCTCCGGATCCACCGGCATGGCGGCAAGATGGTCCGCCAGTACAATGGAGGCCTCCCATATCTTGGCCCATAATGGAAAGTCCTTGAAGACATCCCCCTGATCCACAAATCCATCAAGAGATTTCGGCACAAAAAATCGAAACCGGCGATCCCTGATCATGAGATCCGCGGTATCGGTCTCGTATTGACGGTGAAAGGATTCAAGAGAAAACATATGCGCCGGATGACCTCCTGCTGATCCTGAAAACCCTGATACATCCAATCAAGGTCATTGAAGCCGATGCCCCTGTTATCATTCCGCGAACCGGATGGCATTGCATGCAGATGACCGTAATACCCGCACAGGGAGATGTCAAGCGTTCAGGAAAATGTGGTGTTATGACCGGACACGGCGGTCATTGGCGTGTGCGGCGCAACATGGGAGTTTACATTCAGCGGGCCTTTGTGGTAACGATATGAATCCGTTGCCCATTGGGAGGGGGTATGATAAAGGGAATCCGAACCGCCTGCTGTCTCCTGTTGCTGGTTTTTCTCTTCCCCAGCGGGTCCATGGGAGAGCAGGCAAATGAAGATACCATTACGTGGCTGGTCCTGGACCTGCCGCCCTTTTTCGTAACAAATGGGCCTGACAAGGGGAAAGGAGTTGCCGACCGGATTCAGCAGATGGTGAGCGACCGGCTGAAAGGCTACCGGTCTCGTACTCAGGTGGCCAATGCATCCCGTATTGCCCGGGAGCTTAGGGAGGACAAGAGCGTCTGTTTTGCAGGCGAGTTTTACGGCAATCCGGACTTCCTGACGTCTGCCCCCACCATCGCGCTTCTTCCCCACAATGTCATCGTCCGGAAAGAAGATGTCCATCTCTTTGGAGACGGCAAGAAAATCACGCTGAAAGAACTCCTCCAAAACAAGGATCTGATACTTGGAACAGCAAAGGACCGGCTGTATGGCCCTGAACTGGACCATGTCTTGAAACCCTATGCCGAAGTAAAAAACATCTATAGAAGAAGCGGGAAGGATACCCTCGACGGACTCCTGGGGATGCTCCTGAAGGGGCGGATTGATTATCTGATCGAATATCCGATGTCGATCCGGTATGCGGCAAAAAGAGCCGGCGTGGAGAACAGGATCGCCATGATTTCGATCGAGGAGAATTCGGGTGCATCGCTCATCAGGGGGGCTATTCGATGCCCGGACACCGAATGGGGCCGCCGGACGATTCATGAGATCAATAAGGTGCTGTGGGAACTGCGGCCGTCCCCCCAGTATCGAAATATCGTTCGGGACTGGGCCGTGCCGCCGGGGAAAGCGGACGAATACTGGAAGATCTACGAAGACCAGATCCTGAATGTAAGGGAATAGAATGGATTAATAGGAGAATCGGGGGCCGATCGCTGCCGGGTGGGGGGACCCGCCCCGTTGACGAATGCATAGGGACATACGGGTATTTGCAGGGCCGGCCACCCATCGGCCAAAAGTGACCATGCCAAGGAGGATGCGATGAAAGAAATGGATACGCTTTTGAAAACAGTGAGCGATGGTTTGAAGATACTGGCCCAAGGGGTCAGAATCATCGCCGACAAGCTGGAGACCTTTGCAGAACAGCACCAAGAGGATGTGGCCGAATCGCCGGTCAAGCCGGTTCCGGTCCACGAGACCCAAGACAACGCCTCCTCCGGAAAAACGCCCGGGAAGGCCGCAGGGCGGCCGATTTCAAAAGGAAAAAAAGCTGTCTCCGCGTCCGATAGGGTGTATAAGGCCATGAGTCGTATAAACCGGCCTGTGGAGATCGCGCTGCTGGCGGAGAAAACCGGCCTTAACAAGAAGCAGGTCCAGAACGCACTTTATAAGCTCAAGAAAGAGGGCAGGGTGGAAAACGTGAGCAAAGGCGTTTACAGGACGATGGCATAGCGAAGGCATCCATGAACGGTCGTCTGTTGGAAAAACATCTTGTGGTACGGCGTTCTGCCCGAAGGTTCTGTGAGACCGAACTGAGGCCCATTGCAAAGGAGATCGACCAGGAGGCCCGTTTCCCGTGGGAAGCGGCAGAAAAGATGGGGAGGCTCGGGTATTTCGGAATACAGGTACCTCGGAAACTGGGGGGCGCGGATCTCGATTCCGTGAGCTATGCCATTATTATCGAGGAAATTTCAAGGGTCTGCGCGGCCCTCGGGCTGTGTGTGACGGTCCACAACAGTGTGGCGGTGTATCCGCTCCTGGCCTTCGGGTCGGAAAAACAGAAACACGAATGGGTACCTCCCCTTGCCCGGGGGGAAAAGATCGGGGCCTTCTGCCTTACCGAGCCCAATGCCGGATCTGACGCGGCCGGGATCGAGTCGACCGCTGTTCGGGACGGGCAAACCTATCTGGTGAATGCCAACAAGGTCTTTGTGACCAATGGGGGCATTGCCGATACCTGCCTGATCTTTGTTCGTACCAATCCGGGGGCCGCCGGCCGCAAAGAGATCAGCGTGGTGGTGGCCGAACGGGGGATACCGGGGTTTGTGGTTGGGGATCTGGAAGATCTCTGTGGAATGCGGGCGAATCCGGTCAGCTCTATTCGGCTGAACGACTGCCGGGTTCCCCTGGACAACCTTCTTGGAGAAGAGGGCCAGGGTCTCAGGATCGGCCTTGCCGCCCTGGATACGGGCAGGATGGGGATTGCCGCCCAATCGACCGGGATTGCCAAAGGGGCACTGGAGGAGACCCTCCGCTATGCCAAGCAGCGCCGCCAGTTCAGGGTCCCCATTGAAAAGCACCAGGCCGTCCAGATGATGATGGCGGATATGGCCACTTTAGTGGATGCCTCCAGGCTCATGACGTACCGTGCCGCGGCCTTTCGGGATATGGGACGGGCCTTTTCCCAGGAATCGGCCATGGCAAAACTGTACGCCTCGGAGGCCTCGTGCAAGGTCACCGACTTGGCGGTCCAGATTCACGGGGGGTACGGGTATTCCAAATGGTACCCGGTGGAGCGGTATTACCGGGATGCCAGGGTGACCCGGATTTACGAGGGGACCTCCGAAGTACACCGGATGGTCATTGCCCGGGGGCTGATGGGGTGATTGGCGAATCGCGGAAAAGATGTAGACGCCTTCCACTGACATGACCCGATAGTGGAATCATCCAAATGAATGGTTGTCTTCCAATCGCTTTAGGCATCTTAGCTCACTTTAGGCACTTTAGGCACTTTAGGCACTTTCTCTCATGAACATCATTATCTGTATAAAGTCGGTCAGCATGACCACAGACTCGGCAGGCGCGCTTCGCTCTTACGATTCAATGGAGGTGAACCCGTTTGACAGACCTGTCATTGAGACGGCACTTTCCTTGAGAGAAGCCCGGGGAGGCACGGTGACCGCGCTCTCCATGGGACCTGAGTCAACCCTCTCCACCCTTGCCGAGACACTGGCCATGGGCGTTGACCGGGGAGTCCTGGCCTGTGACCCGGCCTTTGCAGGATCGGACACCCTTGCCACCGCTACCGTGTTGGCTGCCGCCATAGGCAAACTGGGCCCATTTGATCTGGTTCTGTTCGGAATGCGGACCGCGGACAGCGATACCGGGCAGGTAGGTCCCCAGACCGCTGTTTTCCTCGACATCCCCCTGGTGGGACTGGTCCATTCCATCGAGACTGTGGACGGGGGCCTTCAGGTTGACCGGATTGCGGATCATTTTTCGGAGCGCTTTGAAATCGCTTTCCCAGCGGCACTCACCATCCATCCGGGGACCATTCGACCGAGGGAGATCGATCTCGCGAAAATTGGGCCCGCCTTTGAAGAACAGAAGGTAATATTCTGGAATCTGAATGACCTAGGCCTGCCTCCGGAACAGGTGGGCGATGGCGGATCTCCCACCCGGGTCCGGTCTATCTCAAGGATAACCCGCCGGAAAACCTGTGAATTTCTTAAAGGGAGCCCCGCGGAACAGGCAGATGAACTGGTGAGGCGATTGACTGAGGGAGGATTGCTTGGGTAGGACCTGGATGCTGGTCGTAGCGAAGCGGAGATCCCGCTGAAGAGCGGGACTGGATACTCGATACTGGATGCTGGATTGTGGATGATGGCTCATGGCTGACGGCTCACTAGCTTAATCCCGCTTTCCAGCGGGACTTATCAGCTTACCCTCTGTTCATGGGCATGGCGCCTAATGCCTTGCGCCTGTCTCAGACTGATGATTGTAAAATGAGTGCAACTGTGACAAATGATATCTGGGTCTTCGGAGACCTGAGAGATGAAAGGCTGTTCGGATTCAGCCTCAATGTGCTGGCCAAGGCCCAGGAGTTGTCTTGCCGTGTCAAGGGGAAGACCGTTGTGGTCTGCCTGTGCCCGCCGGAAGATATTCCCATGGACGCCCGGTTGGCCGGATCCCACGTGTCAATAGAGGATGCAGAAAGAGAGTGGATCGCCCACGGTGCTGATCTGATTTACCGCCTCGAAAACAAGGCCTTCAGCCTGCCGGAATCCGACGCCTTTTCGAGGGCCCTGGCGGATTTGGTAGGGAAACGCGGCCCCATGCTGGTTCTGTTCCCCCTCACCGATTTCGGAAGGGAGACGGCCGCCCGGACCGCCGGTATCCGGAAGGGGGGGTTGATTGCCGACTGTGGGGATCTTCGGATCGATGCAGAGGGGATCGTAGGGGATTGTCCTGCCTGGGGGGGCCAGATCATGGCCGAAATCACCTTTTCAGACCCGGGGGTTACCGGATTTGCAACGGTTCACCCCCATGTGTCTTCCCCGGTGGAGATCCATGGCGGGCCGGGGACGGTTGAACGGATACCCATCGAGGAGATAACCGAAAGGAGAGGGGTTAAACTTCTCTCCTCTTCGCCTGAACCGACGGAAGGCCGACGCCTGGAAACGGCCGAGACCGTCGTCGTGGGGGGAGCCGGATTGGGGACCATGGAAGGGTTCGGGCGGGTCAGAGAGCTGGCTGCGGCCCTTGGCGGCGAGGTGGGGGCAACCCGGCCCCCGGTGCTGGATCACTGGGTGGAGGAAGAGCGGATGATCGGGCAGACGGGCAAGTCAATAAGGCCCAATCTCCTTTTCTCCATCGGTACCTCAGGGGCGGTCCAGTACACCGCAGGCATAACCGAGGCCAAAACCGTCGTGGCCGTCAATCGTGACCCCGATGCGCCCATCTTCCAGGTGGCGGATCTGGGGATTGTGGCGGATGCCAGGACCTTTTTACCGCTCCTCACTGCCCGGGCCAAGAAGACGGTGATGCGTCAACTGGCAGATGCCCTCACATACGATAAGGGTGTCCAGGCAAAGGTTTCCGGATTCGGAGAGAAAATCGGAAAGCTGAGGCAGGCCCAGGCATGGTCCATCGAAAACCTGGCAGAGGCGACCGGTCAGACCCCGGACTTTATCGCCCGGGTGGAATCGGGGGAGATCTCCCCGCCCGTGAGTTTTCTGCTGCGCCTTTCAGGGGCACTGGGCGTGGATCCGGGGACGTTTCTTCACAAGGAAGAACAGGCAGCCATTCGGGATCAGCGCGTCCAGGCCTTTGTGAAACGGACCCGCAGTTATTCCTACCAGACCCTGACGCCCGGGGCCGAAAAGAGCCATTTGCGGGCCTTTATGGTGACCATCGAATCCCATCATGACCACAAACCCGTGGAATACCGGCATGAGGGCGAGGAGTTCATCTATGTCATGGCAGGGGATCTGGAACTGACCCTGGGGGGAAAGGCCCATGTGCTCAAAAAGGAGGAGTGCATCCATTTCAATTCGGACATCCCCCACAAGCTCAAGAGCCTCTCCAACGAACCGACCCGCTGCCTGGTCATGCTGTATACGGTGTAGGATTGAGGGATCCAAGAATTGAGGAATTGAGGGATTTAGTGCCTTATTTCCTGGTTTTCTGTCACAAAAAGCAAGAAAATCCTTTTTTTCTTTGTGTCTCTGTGACTCTGTGTGAGACATTTTTTGGTTGTGGTTGTACCGCGTTAGGGATTAAGGGATTGAGAATTGGCGCCATAACTTGAAAGGGAAAAAGGAACTCCTCATGACAGTCATTTTTTTTCTGATCCTGATCACCGTCTTTCTGTTTTTTCCCCTGACTACATACATCCTCTTCTGGTACGAGACGGCCAATTCGGCCTACAAGGATGACCTGGCCCGGTTATCCAACAAGAAGACCGGGAGTTGGATCCTGCGGGGACTTGCTTCGAGCGTGCTGAGCCATATGGTGGTCATCGGCTGCTATCCGCTTGTCTTGATTCGAAATCTATGGCGACCGGCCCCAGGCGCCGGTTCGTCCTCTCCGCCGGTGATCCTGATCCATGGGCTTTACCACAATGCCAGCGCCTGGATACGGTTCAGAGGGGCCCTGAGACGGGAGGGATACGACAGGATATATGCCTTCAATTACAACAGTTTCCGCCCGGATTTTCAGGAAATCTCCGGCCGACTGGAGGAGTGGATCACAGAGATCAGCCGCGCATTTCCGGGAGAGTCTGTCATCCTGGTGGGGCACAGTATGGGGGGCCTTCTGGCAAAGGCCTATGCCGCAAGAGATGATGCTTCCAAGGGACCTTCGGTGAAGGCCGTCGTTACGCTGGGAACACCGTTCGGGGGGAGCAAGGCGGTCGTTTTCGGGATCGGAAATCTGGCAAAAAGCCTGGCCTGCGGGAGTGCGCTGATCCATGAGCTGGAAGGGAGACAGGTCCCTTCCGAGGTGCCCTCTATTGCCTTCCACTCACCCGTGGACAATATGGTGCTTCCTGCGGAATCCCTCAACCCTCCGTCCGGCTGGAGAGATGAACTGACCGATCCCATCTGCCATGTGGCCATGCTCTACCACGGCCCTACGATCAAACGGGTGCTGAATCAGATGAAGCGCGGGGTCGTTCCCAGTGATGCCTGAAACGGGCAATCGGACAACGCGTTGCCCCGGCTTTGGGCTGGTTTTTCCAAAAACCCAGAATCCGGTCCCCGCCTGACGGGAAAGCGCATGTGCTGTTGAAGCGAATACAGGTTGGGTGGAGCGGATGGAAATCCAACGTCACCTTATGGAACAACGAGAGGAGTCTTCGATGGACCCACATCTCACTTTCTCCAAATCATCTGCATACGAAAAGGCGTATCCGGGCCTTGCCTTCGGTCTTGCCCTGATCACCGGGTGCCGGAATTTTCCGAATCCTCCCGGATTTGATCAACACAAGCGGAAGCTGCTTCGAAAGATGCGCCGGCGCGAGACCCTTAAGGAGATCACGGAACGGATCGAGACCTATGACCGGTTTTTCAAAGGGTTCGGGTTTGAATGTCCCCTGCCCGGGCACCTCAAGAGGACGGTCAACAGCGGATTCCCCAGATATAATCTCATGGTGGACGCCCATTTCATGGCCGAGATGTGCGCGGGGATCCTGGTGGCGGTGACTGATTTCGACCGTTTTGATGGAGACCTGACCCTGGACGTAGCAGCTGCAGGAGAAATTTGCCGGGGGATGGGCGGCCAGGTGTTTGAGACCAAGGAGGCCGAGATCGTACTGAGAGACCAAAAGGAGATCGTCTGCGTCCTGTGCCAGGGGGCCGATGAAAAGACCCGGGTCACGGACGATACCCGAGACGTCCTCTTCTACGCCTATGCCGTCCCGGGCATCGATGGAGAGCATCTGAAGACCGGGCTGACCATCGCGGCCGAGGCCATGTCCGGGTTCGGCGGGGGAGTATTACGGGGAGTCGAGCTTTATTAATAGCTGAAAGGAGGGAATGAGCATGAAATCGCAGAAACGCATATCCAGCAGGGCACTTTCTTTCATCTTTTTCTCTTGCATCGGACTGTTGCTGTCCATAGGTGTTCCGCCCGGCCTGTACGGCGCAGAGTACGTCAGTCCGGAGGACAGGGAAATCTATTTCAAAGCACTGGAAGACACTGAAACCGCTACCCAGGCCGAAGTCGTCCGAAATCTTCTGGCAATTGTTCCCGGACAGAACTGGGCCAATTATAACCTGTTGCACGGAGACAGCATTGCATGGGAAAATCCGGAGAAGCCGGATAATTCCCGAGTCCTCGTGGTTGCATTCATGAATCGAAATGACTTTGAACAGTACTATCAACCCAATCTTGGAAAGGAATATGACCTGCAGAAGGCCATCTGGGTGACCGTGGTTCCGGAGCTGAAGAACTACCTGGTAGGCAAGGCCTGTCCTCCCACAAACGAGCGTATTCGACAGGCCCTGGGGCTGAACCCGGCATACTCGTATGAGGCACTGGTGGAGATGTACATCAAGCCATCAGACCTTTTCCGACCGAGTCCGGACCCTGAGATCACCGACCACCAGGCAGAGCTGGCCACCAAGCTGGACTATTCCATCTGGGTCTTTCCATCGGACCAGAACCCATTTCTCAAGATCGACGAGGATGCCCTTTTCCTCGATTCCCCATGGGATTGGAAGGGGGCCATTCCCTTCAAGAACTGGTTCATGAACCGGGCCGAGACCATCTACGATCGGCAAGGAGAGGATGTCGCCAACTGGGGCTACCCATGGACCCGTCTGGGATATACCTATGACTGGGGGAACCCGGACGATCACGTGGGGCTGAGTGAGTTTGTGGTACGTGTGGACCCCTATCAGGGGAAGGTCAACGTAAAACTGGTCAGGGGCATTCTGTACGGCGAGGCCTCATGGGATGCCTACTTCCGGTGCGGACCAGCAGCCCCCCGACTGACCATCGCCAAGTCAGAAAATGGGGTGACCCTCTCATGGCCCTCGGTCAGCGGTGCCGATGGCTACCAGGTTCTCTATTCGGCCTCGGAACGAGGGGCGCCCTTTACGCCGCCTTTTAAAAACGAACTGGATCTGGGAGACGCGAGCAGCCTTTATGTGGAACCGGCCCCCGGGGCGTGCTTCTATGCGGCTGTACAGGGTTATAATCAGCAAGGTCTGGGCGACATCTCCAATATCGGGTATATCTATATCCCTACCCCATAGTGAGGGAGACGGCGGTGCCCCATTTATAGAAAACCCCATTTCTTGCTGGTGGGCGGAGCGGGTATCGGCAAGAGGGGCAAGCCAGAGAATCATGTCAGCTTCGAGAACCTGGTGCACCCTATGGGGCTCATTTTGGCCCCGAAAAGTCCGATATCGGCCCTGAAAACACCTATTTTTGGAATTTTATTCCCGAATAATCAATATGTTAGCTTGGTCCGACCCAATGCCAACAATGCCAAAATCAAATTATTTAGAGGTCAGCGGAAGCCCTGGCTACCACTGACCGCCGTCGTTAGGCCCCATTATTGGTCTAATCTACCCGGACCGATGGCTCACTAATGGAATGGATAATCGGTGCTGCAATACTGTTCGCAATTCTCGCGGCGTTGTCGCGACCACGGAAGTGTGGCGTTTGTGGTTTGCCTCTCAAAAAAACATATTACACGTGGCAAATCGAAGGCAAGAAACAAAAACTATGCCCGAAGTGTAATACGCAAATGGAGCGCAGGGTCAGCAAGAAGGCGTTTAAGCAGAGGTTCGGTTAATCGTGGGTTAGGCAGCCCAAATACCTAGAGGGTCGGAACCCCGACCGAAAGGATGGCTCCCATGGATGCAGATATCGATTCGATCAAGGCTCAAATTGCAACGCTGCGCGATGACATCAACGATCTTGAAGCTCAACTGCCGACATGGAACGCGAACAACTTGGCTGGCGCTAAGCGTCCAAGACTTATCGCCCGCAGGATTGTGCGGTCATCCCAGCGCCTGGAAACTCTCGTGAAGGAGAACACCTTCTCGCCCGGCACCTAGCTCCTGAGGCCCGATTAGCCCTCGAATGGGCTGCCCAACGAGTCGTTCCACCGGATCGCTAACGCTCCCGGTGAACTCCGTGTTATCCGCGCGGAAAAATTTAGGCAGATGCGTCGGATTGGATAGACTGAATAGCGTTCTGTGCCGCATGTACCAAGAATGAAGACCTTGACATACCCTGTTTTTTCGCAGCGGCATCGATCTGTTTTAACGTCATTTCAGGTACGGTAACATTTACCCTGACGGTGCGGGGTTTGGCATCAGGTACCGAAACGACCAAGTAGGCGATTGCATTGGTGTAATCGGGGTCGGTCATAATTTCTTCGAGCCTAGAGGGAGCAGGCAATTGATCACCGTCTTCGAGCATGCCATGGATATGAAGGCTTAGAGCTTCTTGAGCCATATCCTTGGCTTCGTCGATATTTTTTCCAGCGGTGATGCATCCGGGAAAATCCGGAAACGATACGCCGAAATCTGATTTGGTTTCTTTATGAACGATAGCGATATAGTTTGCCATGGTAATACCTCATCTGAATTTAATACCTGACTGGCGCTCGATACTTTTTAATGTGCCAATTGGTATGTCTTTTTGGGGATGCGGAACGGTAACTCGTCCTTTTCGCTCTGGATGCCGGAATTGGGTGTGAGAACCGGTTTTGGCAATTTCATACCACCCATTTTGTCTGAGAATTTTGATGATTTGGCGGCTATCCATAGTGTGTATTAATACACATTGTATTATGGCTTGTCAACCGTAACCGGATGGGCGTAGCTGGGGTCGGACCAAGTTAACTTGTTACTATTACGTGGAATTGTCTTCAGACGGTCCTTGTATTTTGGCCTATATTGATTTTTTTGAGTGGTAAATCAGCGAGATAGCAAGATAGCGATTGATCTGATGGCGAGAGCACAACGGCACTATATACCTGAGTGGAGGATTTCCTTGGGAATGGAAGGAATATTCGAGATGACAAATGGACTAAGAGCATTGCCGTCGGAAATGGAAAGTTTGTTGAAAGAGTAAAATCATTGATGGGCGTATTGGCTATTGGGCGAAAGAGTATTGAAGCAGGAAAATCATGTCAGCTTCGAGAACCTGGTGCACCCTATGGGGCTCATTTTGGCCCTGAAAAGTCCGATATAGGTCCTGAAAACACCTATTTTTGGAATTTTATTCCCGAATAATCAATATGTTAGTTTGGTCCGACCCAATGTCCCCAATGCCACAATGCCATTTAGCATGGGAATCTTATGATTTTATGGACGCAGACCAGAATCTGCATTATACGAAGAGCTTCAAAACATAGAAGATACGCCAGAAAAATCAGTTTAGGAATATGGGAGATACGGGGGGTGTTAACATGAGTCAAGAGCAGACCCCTCTCTTATCCCAACTGTAGGGAGCAGAAGGAAAGATGGAGAGCCCTGAGATTCAATACGTACTTGACCAAGCCTGCGCTGAAATCGAGCACGCCCGGTCATGGCCGACCAAAGTCATGGCGTTCTATGTCGCTATCAATTTTGGATTGGTGGGCGCATTGATCGCGCTCAGAGCCAAGACCTGTTCTTTTTCGCTCCCGCCCACGGTTAAGTGGATAGTCACAGTTCTGCTCATAATTCTTGCGCTATGGGTGGTTCTGATTCTGCTCAAAAACCACAAGAACTACTTGATGAGCCGCAATTTGCAGATACTGGTCCAACAAAAATTTCTCGCAAAGCGAAAGGAAGAGCTAGCATTACCCGATGACTGGTTCCAACGAAACGAAGTGTGTGGGTGGACCCGCGTTTTCGGGTGGGGTCTATACGTGTACATAGTGCTGCTCGTAACTGCACTTGTCATCGTGGGAATATGGGTAATTCCCTATGCTCCCTAATTGGTGGTTCAACGCGGACTTGCCGACATAGCTCGTCGTCCACGCACCGCGCCCGTTGCTGTTCGTGTTCGCGTGACGCATCGTGCGGCGGCACGCCGGTTAACGTTGGGCGTCAAAATACAAAGGAGGACAAAATGAAAATATCTACTTCAACATCATTAGTAATATTGATTATGTTTATAGGATCAACTGCATTGGCGCAGCCGATAAAGGCAACAACTGCCGACGGAGGTAGTGTAGTCACTGAGTTAGCCTATGGCATAAAGGTCAACAAGAACTCTACTCTTCGGCGCGCTTGGGTGGTGTTGAATGATCCTAGTTGTCCAATTCAGCTAATCAATGCTGGTATAAACACCCAGCATGGCGACCGCGAATACAATTATGTCCCAACTGGATCGGCAAAAGCCTCTGATGCTATCTCGGCATTGGAGATAAGGTAACTTTTGTATGATGTTTTTGGCGACCATATGAAAACCTTATCAGCAACCGGGGTGACAGATGCGGCAGCAAATGCTGAGATACCGCTAAAGGAAATGGGACGCTGGCGAGCCTGGGAGGATGAGGTTTCGGAGCTTTTGACTGTAGTCGTCTTTGTCGCTCAGGTACGAACAGTTGACGGGATGGTATGGCGATATCAAGATAAGCCAATCAGTGAGGAGCTAAATAGGGTAAAACTTAAGGTAACAACTGGCGTTCTAGATCCAACCAAACAAAACAAGTGAGAGCGCCCAACGAATCTCTTCCAGCGGATCGGAAAAAGCCGCGCCCGCTGAAGAGTACGTTATGCCTACATCCTTCATCTGCTGGATGTTTCATAGAAAAAGTCAAGGATAAGTACGTTAGCCTTTGCAGGACGCGGTCGATATAGGACCCAATAACAATGCCAGTAAGATTTTCCCAAGGCTGGATAATCGCTAAATTGAAAAAAACCATATGTTGTTGGCGCAGGAATCGTCAGAGTCGATTCATAGGAATGAACGGCCAGTTGGCTATGTAAGGTTATATCAACGTTTTGGTGGCCCAAACTTTTCGAGGTTGCCAAAAGATCTCTCAGCACCCAGGTAGTTGTACAATGGAATCCGTCTAAAAGTTCGCTCAAGAAACCGGGGCCGTGGATATCACAGGTTTTGGGTTCGTCCACACTCATCCGGGTTGTGCAAGCCAATAGTTTGGCCATGGGGCGAATCTGCTTGACATAACCAGCACTTATTTGAGATTCTTATTCTCATTCAAACATTCGCCTTCTTACAGGCCAGTCTGTGGGGGGCAGGTCATGAAAAGTCAGGAAGAACCGCTTCGAAATCACAGGGATTGGTCGAAAGAAAGATTCCACCCTCCCACCTGTATCCCCCAAACCGCCGTGCCGATCCTGGCTGTCCCCAATAACCAGTCACATCACCAAAGAAAGAGGTTGGACCCAACACGCCCTCCTCCCAAAGACCCTTCACCAAACCGAGGTGCCAAAATGGATAGATTCTTCAGAGTTGCGGTGCTGCTAACAATCATCGCCGTCCTGGGAGTGCCCATTCCCTCCTTCGCTGGCCCCCTGCCTGACACCGGCCAGACTAAATGTTACAACAACACTGAAGAGATAACCTGCCCCCAGCCCGGAGAAGACTTCTACGGACAGGACGGTAGCTATCTCATCAACCCACCCTCCTTTACCAAACTGGATTCTGACGGGAATGACCTGCCGGATTCAGCAACTGAATGGGTCATGGTCCGGGATAATGTGACAGGTCTGATTTGGGAGGTGAAGACAGATGATGGGTCGATTCATGACAAGGATACCTGGTATACCTGGCAGGATGCCCAGGATGTCTTTGTCGCATCTTTGAACAGCACCGGTTTCGGCGGACATTTGGATTGGCGGCTTCCCACAATCAAAGAACTAGCATACATCGTAAATTACGGGAAACACAATCCGGCAATAAACACCACCTATTTTCCCAACACGATATGGTCCACCTGGACACCTTACTGGTCATCTACTACCGCTGCCTACAGTACCAACCGCGCCTGGAACATCGTTTTCCCGGACGGCGACTACAGCAGCCGTACTAAGTCGGATAGCAACTATGTGCGGGCCGTGCGTGGCGGAGAGGCTGGATCATTTTATAATTTGGTCATTAACGACGATGGTACGGTTACGGACATGTCCACCGGACTCATGTGGCAGCAGGCCACTGCCGGTCCCATGGCGTGGGATGCAACGCTTCCCTATTGCGAGGGCCTCACCCTTGCAGGATACACCGATTGGCGCCTGCCGAGCATCAAGGAGCTCCAGTCGATCGTTGACTACGATAGATACTCTCCCGCTATAAACACCAACTACTTCCCGGACACGGTGTCGTCCGATTATTGGTCGTCTACTACCTTTGACTTCAGTAGCAGCTACGCATTCCGCATCAATTTCGGTTTCGGCAACGGCGGTTACAATAGCAATAAGTCTAGTGGCTATTATGTGCGTGCTGTGCGTGGCGGACAGAATCGAATCTCGGGGCATTTGGTTATTTTGACGCCAGCTCAGGCTTCTGCCTGGAGGGTTGGAAACCCGATGTCTATTTCTTGGGAAACGCAAGGAATTGCAGGGAATGTTCAGCTATCCATTTCGCGGGAAGGGGGAAAAGAAGGGACATTTGAGATCATCGAAGAAACCACGCAGAATGATGGCTCCCACAACTGGACCGTAACCGAGCCTGTTTCCGTCAACTGTGTACTCAGAATAGAGCCTCTATCCGATATATCAAAAGGGACGATTCAAGGGCTTTTCACCATATATGGCCCTCCTACGGTGAGCACCGGCCTTGCCTCATCCGTTGGTTCTGAGTCAGTGACTCTCAACGGGACCGTGAACCCCGGTTTCGTTTCGGCCACGGCAGTCTTTGAGTGGGGTACAGATGTAACTTATGGAAATGAAATCTCAGCAACGCAGGACCCCCTTACGGGCTACACAGACCAGAACGTCAGTGCGGAACTGACCGGACTTTCGCCAGGCACGACTTACCACTACCGGGTCAAGGCGACGAACACCGCCGGGTCTTCCTACGGCGGCGACCAAAGCTTCATTACAACCAACTCTGGCAACATAATCAACATCCCATCTGATTATTCAACAATCCAAGGAGGAATCGATGCAGCATCAAATGGCGATACTGTAATGGTTGCTGATGGCACATATAAAGGTGAAGGCAATAAGAATCTGGATTTCAAGGGCAAAGCGATCACGGTTCAATCGGAGAACGGAGCTGAAAAATGTGTTATTGACTGTGAGAATGAGGGGCGAGGATTCTATTTTCACAGCGGAGAGGGAGCTGATTCAGCGGTAAATGGATTTACTGTCACTAATGGTAGTGGCATTTTTGACTTTCCTGGGGGCGGTGGGGGGATTTGCTGTTACTCAGCCTCTCCAACCATTATGAATTGTGCTATTCTTAACAATACCACCTATTACACTGGGGGGGGAATTTACTGCAACTCAGCCTCTCCCACGATTACAAAATGTAATATTAGTAACAATGGTGCTCGTCTTGGTGGTGGCGGAATCGACTGTTCGTCTTCATCCCCAATCTTTAACAGCTGTTCTATTAGAAATAATTTTTCTGCCTTCATGACGGGGACTTCTGGTGGAGGAATCCGTTGTTCGTCTTCATCCCCGACCTTTACCAACTGCACGATCAGCAAAAATTCTGCTAGTGGCTCGACAAGTGCGGGACAAGGCGGTGGTGTCTATTGTTCGTCTTCATCCCCGACCTTTACCAACTGCACGATTAGTAACAATACTGCCTATCAATCTGGATCGGTTGAAACAGAAGGCGTTGGAGGAGTTTACTGTGCCGATGCTTTATCATTGCCCACCATTACCAATTGTATATTGTGGAATGATACCGAAGATGAAATATTCGGTAATCCTGACGTGACATACTCTGACATAAAAGGTGGTTATACAGGATTGGGCAACATTGACGCTGACCCGCTTTTTGCGGGCGGCGGAGCTTATCAATTGACCGCAAGTTCCCCCTGCATAGACCGGGGCACATCGAGCGGAGCACCGAGCACGGATATTGACGGAGAACCCAGACCCCAAGGTGCGGGATATGATATGGGGGCATATGAATACTTTCTTGCGTCCTCGGTCCCCACGGCTACCACCGGTTCAGCAACTAACATAAATGCCAGTTCAGCAACATTAAATGGCACATTGAATCCCAATGGCGCGAGTTCTTGGTATTATTTCGAATATGGAACTACCACGAGCTATGGATCAACCACAGAAAGCGCAACTGCTGGTGCCGGAACGACTTCGGTATCAGTGAGCGCCGATATTTCTGAGCTTGAAGTGAACACCACATATCATTACCGGCTTGTAGGCGCAAATAGCGCTGGACCGGATTATGGGAGAGATCAGACATTCGTCACCTCTCCTGCAGCCCCGTCAGTGACCACTGATTCAGCAACATCTGTGACAACCAACTCTGCCACGTTGAATGGCAGTGTCAATCCTAACGGTGCAAGTACGTCCTATTATTTTGAATATGGAACAAGCACGAGCTATGGCTCAACCACAATTGTCACAGAAATTGGATCAGGGACAAGTGCTGTCTCGGTGAACGCCGTTATCAGCGGACTCGAATTAGGCACCACATACCATTTCAGAGTTGTAGCAACAAATAGTGCGGGCACGACCAATGGGGACGATCAGAATTTCACGACGGGTACTTTGGCCCCTACGGTTAGCACCGGTTCAGCGACTTCGGTGACTTCCAGTTCAGCCACGTTGAATGGCACTGTCAATCCAAACGGCGCAAGCACCACCTACTATTTTGAATACGGCACCACAACGGCCTATGGATCAACAACCATAACCACAGGCGCCGGCTCAGGGACGACTGAAGTAACGGTAACTGCGAATATCACGGGTCTCAGTTCAAATACCACATACCATTTCAGATTTGTCGCAACAAATAGTGTGGGCAAGACTAATGGAAGCGACCGGACGTTTTTCACCTCAACAATACCGCCTGTTGCGCCTTCGGTAACCACAGGTTCGGCAACCTATATTACATCCACTTCGGCAACTCTGAACGGCCAGGTAAACCCCAATGACTCGAGCACCGAAGCCTATTTTGAATACGGCACCACAACGGATTATGGGTACGTCACAACGGCCGAAAATATTGGCTCGGGTTCCAGTTCCGTATCGGTGAGCGCCACCATAACAGACCTTATCCCTGACACCGCTTACCACTATCGCCTCACCGCCACAAACAGTGAAGGAACCTCTTTCGGAGACGATAAAATCCTTTATCAAGAGCTGATTTACGTTTCCCTCGATGGGACGTGTGGTGGCAACACGCCCTGCTTTTTGAGCATACAGAACGCCATTGATTCGGCGACTTCCTGTTCTTTGATCAGGATATGTGAAGGGGCCTTTGATGAGGATGTTATTGCGGATCAGGTTTACGGGTTAATCCTTTCCGGGGGGTGGGATTCCACGTTCACCGTCCAGGGTTCCGAGACAGTTATCCATTCTTTAACCATTACGGAGACCGGGGGGTCTGTTGAAACCGACAATATCGTGCTGCAATAATCTGGTTTAATTTTGTGAAAATAGCGTCAAACATGAAATAAGCATCAACAAATAGAGGGGGTTATCATGAAAAGAGCAAGAGAGAATTCGTTGGGAGTTTTGCTGGCAATCCTGGTTTGTCTTGCCACGCCCATTTTCTCCATGGGGGCCGACAAACTGATCGTAAGGGATGAGGGAGGGGCGACGACCTTCAAAGTAGAGGACGATGGTTCCGTAGCCTCGGCAGGCAGGTTGTTATCCAATGGAGCCTCGGTTTGGGGCAGCGCGCCTTTCGTTCTCGGACAGAACTTGCTTAACCGGGGAATCGTTATCACGGACAAGGCGGCGAGCAATCAGAAGAATATCTATTTCGGATGGAATGTCGGGTCATCCCACGACTATGCAGAGATATTTGCCCTCCAGGAGGGGGTTGCGTACAAGAACCTGGTCTTGAACCCAAATGGCGGCTGCGTCGGCATCGGCGCCGTCAGCCCTGCATATCCCCTGCAGATGGGTAGCGGTGCCTATGTTTCAGCGGGCGGTGTATGGACGAACGCATCCAGTAGGGAATATAAACAAGATATCAGGCAGTTGACGGGCGATGAGGCGATGAACGCATTGAAAGGGCTCAGGCCGGTGAAATTCAGCTACAAGGCAAAAACAGACGAGACCCATGTGGGGTTCATCGCCGAAGAGGTGCCGGATCTCGTGGCCACGAAGGACAGAAAAGGGATGAGCTCGATGGATGTGGTTGCGGTATTGACCCGGGTGGTTCAGGAACAGCAGAAAGTTGTCCAGGAACAAAAAGCCACGATTGCCGAGCTTTCAAGAAGATTGGCTGTGGTTGAAGAAGGGATAAGGCCAGAATGATGTTTTTAAGATGCGTGGACATGGGCATGCTGGTAAAAAAGTAAGAAATTTTCTGTTCAGCCCGAATTCATGGCACACGGAATACATTTGAAATCAAAAAGGGTTTGGCCAATCCTGGCGACATCATCGATAATGCCAGGACCTTGGTTCCCCTGTTGGGTCCGGGCCGGGAGTTGCCATATGAGAGGTTCACAGCAAGTGAGTCAGATCTCCCCGGATCTTATGAGGAGCCCTTTTTTTGTAACCAAAAGAACGTGAGGGGTGTAGAATATAGAAGGAAGCGGCTTGACAATGTGTGAGTGCTGGTCCGGTTAAGATTGGCATTTGTGACAGTCTTCTCGGTAACATGGGAGGTTTTCGCCTCTATATCGGGGCGGAGTGGAATGCCGGGTTATCCCGGTTGCGAAATGGAGAAACACCATGAGAATAATAGACCTTCGTTCCGACACCATCACCCGGCCCACGCCGGCCATGCGGCGGGCCATGGCCGAAGCAGAGGTGGGCGACGACGTGTTTGGAGAGGATCCGACCGTCAACCGGTTGGAGGCGATGGCCGCTGAAAGGCTGGGCAAGGAGGCCGGCCTTCTTGTGGTGAGCGGGACCATGGGGAATCTGGTTTGCCTGCTGACCCACTGCGGCCGGGGCGATGAGGTCCTGTTGGGGGATCGGTCCCATACCTTTTTTTACGAGCAGGGGGGGAGCGCGGCCCTGGGCGGGGTTCATCCCCGGACCCTCCCCAACCAGCCGGACGGGACCCTGGATCTCGGGCACATCGAAGGGGCCATCCGGCCGGACAATATCCATTTCCCGAGAACGCGGCTCATTGTGCTCGAAAATACCCACAACCGGTGCAGCGGCAGCCCGCTGACTCCTGAATATATGAGGGCCGTGGGGGACATCGCCAGTCAACATGCTCTCAAGATCCACGTGGACGGGGCGCGGATATTCAACGCAGCCGTGGCCCTGGGCGTGGTTGCGTCGGACCTGGTCGCGGAGGCGGATTCCGTGACGTTCTGTCTGAGCAAGGGGCTGGCCGCGCCGGTCGGGTCTGTGGTGTGCGGAAGCCGCGACTTCATCAGGGAGGCCCGGCGGGCCCGAAAAGTGGTGGGGGGCGGCATGCGCCAGGCCGGCGTGATTGCGGCCGCGGGCATCGTGGCCCTGACCGAGATGGTTGACCGTCTGTCTGAAGATCACGACAATGCCCGCAGGCTGGCGCAAGGGCTGGTGGATGCAGAAGGGCTTTCAGTCGATCCGGGGAGCGTCCGGACCAACATCGTGTATATGGATATCACGAAGGATGGTCTTTTGTCAGCGCATCTGGCGGAACTGCTCGCCGGAGATGGCGTGCTGCTGCTGCCCACCGGACCGCGGCAACTGAGGGCGGTGACCAACTACCACATCGCCAGGGACGACGTGGATCGTGCGGCTGACGTGATCCGGACGGTCCTAAAGAGGGAGGGACCGCCCGAACCTTATTGATCAGGGACTCATGCCCTATCGGGGGGAAACACTCGGCAGCATCTCCTGGGGGTGTGTCAGGAGAAATTCCCCTTTTTCTATCCACTCCTTGAGCAGGGTTGCAATCTCAAGGGCCCTGATATGGGAAGAGATGGGCACTGTTGGGACCTCCAGATCATTATAGCGGATCAGACCGCTCTTCAGCTCCGCATAACTCACCTGGCGCAAAGATCTCGCTTCGCCTTTCGGGTAGTCGTTCCCATAGTCGATAATCTGGGTGTAGATGTCTTCGTCGGATACCCCGGTATAGCGGGCCATATCCGAATTGAGGATGGGAATCGGCACGCCCAGACCCATTGCAAGCGAACAGCCGTATCCCAGCATACTGACCCCCACCACCCATCTGGGATTCATCTCCTTGAGATTTCCCGTGACCATTAGGGTACCGGCCCCGCTCAAGGGAACGCCGTTCTTGCCTCGGGGCGCATGGGGATTGTGCTGGGACCCCGGCCCGATAACATATCCTTTACCGCCGCCAAGAAAAATCCGTGTGCCCAGACCGATCGTCTGATAATAGGGATCATTGAAAAGGGGACTCAATTCCCCGGACGTGGCATAATTGGCATTCCCCCCGTTGGGCTTCAGTACTCCCATATAGGTATAAATGGTCTTATTGGTCAGGTTGATGGCGCAATTATAGTTCTGGTAGGCATTCCTGGGATTCAGTAATACGGCATAGGGGAGGTCCTCGATGGTAATCCTCTTTCTTAACTCGCGTTTGGGATAGCAATCGGTACCATAGCCTTCGGCCCTCAATTCCACCTTCTTCCCTGCCACCAGATCCTGAAGCACATGCCCGCCCCCGTATTTGAATTGTCCCGGATGGACCCTGTTCAGGGGATCGTCTTCGCAAGGCTCTGTAGCCCCGATATATGCGTCGACAGCGGCGATGCCTCCATAAGCCGGAACGTCGTTCAGCCATACCCGGGATGCCCTGATGCCCGGTTTGGTATGCCCGAAATTGATGAAGGCTCCGGACGAGCACATGGGCGAGAAGGTCCCGGTGGTAACCACGTCTATTTCGCGGGCCGCCTTTTCCGGGCCCTTTCTCTTGACGATATCCGTCATCTCCTTGGCCGTCACTACAACGACCCGGCCTTTTTTGATCTTCTGATTTATTTCGTCGATTGTTCTGGAGAATGCTTTTTTTGTCATGGCTGATTCACCTCCCACCCCTTAAAAACGGATTCCGGCTGCGCCTTACGTTTGATGTGCGTCGGATGGTGCACTGCATATGGGTACGGTCCCGGGATGTGGGTGGCATGATACGGCTTAATGGTTCCTCTGACAAGCAAAAGTTTAGGCTCCTGTTGGACTTCGGTTTTGAATCCGGGTGCCGGACGGCCGCCCTGAGATGCACCGCCCAGGAGGATTATGGGCTTATCGCCATATCGTTGTTATTACAAAAAAGAGAATTATTGAAAGATGTTCTGGAATTCCGATATAAGGATTAAAAATTTTTTAATTTTTTTTCAAAAAAGCCCATTTTCTTGATTTTACGTCCAGTTTTCCCATTGCGATGAGAAGGGGCCTGAGAGTGCGCAGGACGCACGGTAGTCCACGA
Source organism: Deltaproteobacteria bacterium (assembly GCA_021737785.1). Classification (NCBI taxonomy): domain Bacteria; kingdom Pseudomonadati; phylum Myxococcota; class Myxococcia; species Deltaproteobacteria bacterium. The sequence goes on along the minus strand of JAIPDI010000067.1, from coordinate 4 downwards.
TCCG
>JAIPDI010000066.1 GCA_021737785.1 Deltaproteobacteria bacterium | reverse complement strand
GTTCGCTCGGCGGGGCTTCGACCCTTTGGATTACTCCGCGGGCCGCCCGCTCCGCTACCTGCTGAACGAGCAATTAACAGGGTAACCTCCTTTCAGGTTACAAGATCAGCCAGGCTTAGCCTGGCGCACCAAAGACACGGAGAAAAACACAAAAATTCAAAAAATTCATTTTAAGGCCCTAAAATAAACCCCCTTTGTGGCTTCGTGGCTTTGTGTGATAATAAACTACCTTTCGCAGGGCGAATCCGGGATCAGCTTGCCTGGATTCAGGATATCGTCCGGGTCGAAGGCATGTTTGATGGAACGTTCGAATTCCAGGTCCTTGTCGCTGAAAATAAAACAGGTCTCGCTGATCTTCTCAAGACCGACGCCATGCTCGCCGCTGATGGTCCCGCCGGCCTCGGCGCAGAGCTTCAGGATCTCCGAAGAGGCCTTCAATACCCTCGCCTTCTCTTCAGGATCCCTGTCGTCGAACATGATGAGCGGATGAAGATTTCCATCCCCCGCATGAAAGACGTTGCCGATGGGGACATCATACTTCTTGCCCACCTCAAGGACCTTTTTCAGGACTTCCGGGAGCCGGGTGCGCGGGACTGTCCCGTCGCAGCAGACGTAACTGGGCCTGACCTGTCCCACGGCCCCAAAGGCGCCCTTTCGGCCGGCCCAGAGAATGGCCCGCTCTGCGTCGTCTTTTGCCAGCTTTACCTCCCGCACATTGTTTTTCCTGCAGATTTCCATTATCCTTTCCGCGTGTCCATCCATCCCTTCGGGCATTCCGTCCAGTTCGATAATGAGCACCGCGGCGGCGTCCAGGGGATAGCCCACCTTGATGGTTCGCTCCACGGCCCGCATAACAATATTGTCCATCATCTCAAGGGTGGCCGGAACAATCCCCTCGGCAATGATGGCCGAAACCGTATTGGCCCCGTCCTGGATGGTGTCGTAGATGGCCAGCATGGTCTTGACCGCTTCCGGGGCCCGCTCCAGTTTCAACATGATCTTGGTGACCAGGCCCAGGGTCCCTTCGCTTCCCACCAGAAGGCCTTTGATGTCATAACCGAAATTGTCAGGGCATTTGCCGCCCGTCCAGACGACCGCGCCGTCGTCCAGGACGATCTCCAGGCCCAGGACATGATTGGTGGTCACCCCGTATTTGAGACAGTGGGGTCCGCCCGAGTTCTCCCCGATGTTTCCGCCGAGGGTGGACACCTTCTGGCTGGCCGGGTCCGGCTGGTACACAAACCCTTTTTTCAGGACCTGGGTTTGAAAATCGAGGGTAATCACGCCCGGCTCCACAATGGCCGTGCGATTGGGGATATCGATCTCCAGGATCCGGTTCATCCGCGAGAAGTGCACCACGATTCCCCCGGCAACGGGGACCGTCCCTCCGGTCAGATTTGTGCCCGATCCCCTCCCCAGGATGGGGATTTTTTCCCTGTGGGCCAGGGCCATGATCCTGGACACCTCTTCCGTGGTATCGGGCAGTACCACCACGTCGGGCATGGCCCTTTCCAGAGAGGCATCATAGCTGTAGAGGGTAAGGTCCATATCCGATGACAGGACATACGCGTCTCCCACGATCTCTTTCAAAGATTCAATGAGCAGGTGTTTATCCATAAGGATCTCTTTATGCCGGGTTGGGGTTGCTGAAAAAAGTCTTTTTCCACCTCTGATCTCTGATCTCTGTTGCTGATACCGGCTACATATTGAAATAGCTGATGAAATGGGTCGAAGAGGCGATAATGGGAAGCTTGCTTCCTCGAGGTTCGCCAACAGGGTCACCCCTCCAAAATTGAAAGAACATATTCGCCGACTCGCCGTTTGTCAAGATTTCTGCAGGGTGTTTTGAAGGGGCAAGAGATGTGGAGAGGCCTTTTTATTCACCATCTCATTTAATACTATCAAATTCCCTTTGTTTTTGGTATAAAGTTAAATTTTGCTTTGGTCAAAGTAGAATGAATTTGCTTAGAAAAATAAGAGGTATTTAGGAAATGATGAAGCGGGCACATATCATTGGGACAGGTCTGTCGGTACCTGAAAGGATACTGTCCAACAAGGATCTGGAAGGCATTGTAGACACAACCGATGAGTGGATCGTACGCCGAAGCGGAATAAAGGAGCGACGCATCTCATCTCCTGACAGGGATGAAACCACCACCCACCTCTCGACCCAGGCTTCAAAAAAGGCGCTGGAGATGGCGGGGGTCGATGCGGATCAACTGGACATGATTGTCGTCGGCACCGTCACCTCGGATTGCCAGTTCCCTTCAACGGCATGTATGGTTCAAGAGGCCCTGAACGCAGAGAACGCCGTGGCATTTGACGTCTCGGCCGGGTGTTCGGGATTCCTGTATGCACTCAACACGGTCAATAACGCCATTCAATGCGGGACCTGCAAAAAGGCCCTGGTGGTAGGCGTGGACCGTCTTTCAAGTGTTGTCAACTGGCATGATCGCGGCACATGCGTCCTTTTGGCGGACGGGGCCGGGGCCGTGGTGGTGACGGCCAACCAGGAAGAGGGTGGGATCCTTTCCAGTCATCTGAAGTCGGATGGCAAGTTGTGGAATCTCCTTTATTCTTCCGATGGAAACGGTTATACGCCCACTATTCTTCAAGGCCTGAGCAAAATGCCGTTTCATCTGAACATGAACGGCAACCGCTTGTTCAAGAGGGCGATCGAATGCCTGTCATCCATTGCAAAAGACGCCATGAAGCACAACTCCCTCTCGAGCGACGAGATCGATCTGGTGGTCCCTCACCAGGCCAATATCCGAATTATTCAGGCCATGGCGGACAACATCGGAGTCCCCATGACCAGGGTATTCACCAATCTCCATAAATACGGGAATACCTCCTCCGCCTCCATACCGATCGCCCTGGATGAGGCCTGGCGGGGGGGTCTGCTGAGCAGAGGCAAGAACGTGCTGCTGGTCAGTTTTGGGGCGGGATTGACCTGGGCGGCCTCGATTATGAAATGGAGTATGTGACAGGATTGACCCTTTTCGATCGATAATTGAATATTGGCACCCTGGGACCGCTGAGACCGGTTGAACCCTGGGGGCCAGTATACAGCATCCAGTATCCAGTATCCAGAAATGTCCACCTATAGCAAGACATACGATGTGATCGTGGTGGGGGCGGGTCACGCGGGCTGCGAGGCGGCCCTGGCGGCCGCAAGGATGGGGCACCCGACCCTCCTTCTGACCATCAACCTGGACCAGATCGCAGCCATGAGCTGCAACCCGGCCATCGGGGGCCTGGCCAAGGGGCATCTGGTAAAGGAAATCGACGCCCTGGGCGGCGAGATGGCCCGGAATACCGACCAGACCGGAATCCAGTTCAGACGGCTCAATACGCGCAAAGGGCTGGCCGTGCAGGGTTCAAGATCCCAGAACGACCGGGACCTTTACCGTAAACGAATGAAGTCGGTTGTGGAGAACACGATCAATCTGGATATCCGGCAGGCCATGGTTGACCATCTCCTGATACGGGATGGACGCGTGTACGGGGTGGAGACCCAGATCCATGAAAAATTCCTCTCCCGGACCGTCGTCCTGACCGCCGGGACCTTTCTGAGAGGTCTCATCCACGTGGGTCTGGATCACTTTCCCGCCGGCCGCATGGGAGACCCGCCTTCTGTCCGGCTCTCCGAGCAGTTGGCATCCCTCGGGTTTGAGGTGGGGAGGCTCAAGACCGGGACCACCCCGCGACTGAACGGCCGGACCATCGACTATGAGGGATTGGCGGTCCAGTCCGGAGACCACATCCCCAAACCGTTTTCATTTACGACCACCCACATCCCGCTCCCCCAGGTCCCCTGTCACATCACCTATACCAACTCAGACACCCACAGCATTATCCGGGAGGGGCTGGACCGGTCCCCCCTTTTCAGCGGGATTATCGAAGGGGTGGGCGCCAGATACTGCCCCTCCATCGAAGACAAGGTGGTGCGCTTTGCCGACAAAGAGCGACACCAGGTGTTTCTGGAACCGGAAGGATTGAACACCACAGAGGTCTATCCCAACGGACTCCCCACCAGCCTTCCCGTGGACATTCAGATTCGGATGGTGCGTTCCATCCCCGGACTCGAGCGGGCCGAGATCGTGCGGACAGGGTATGCCATCGAATATGACTATATCGATCCGATGCAGTTGACCCCGACCCAGGAGACCAAATTGGTGAAAGGGCTGTTTCATGCGGGCCAGATCAACGGAACCTCAGGCTATGAGGAGGCCGCGGCCCAGGGCCTGATGGCCGGCATTAATGCGGTCCTGAAGGTCCGGGGCGATCCGCCCTTCATCCTTTCCAGATCCGAGGCCTACACCGGGGTCCTGATCGACGACCTGGTGACCAAAGGGACCCGGGAGCCCTACCGGATGTTCACCTCCCGGGCGGAGTACCGCCTCCTTCTAAGGGAGGATAACGCGGATTTCAGGCTCAGGGACAAGGGCCGGGAACTGGGGCTGGTCTCCGATGAGATCTACCGGGAGTTCTGCAAAAAACGGGACCAGGTCGAGGAGCTTTGCTCACGACTGAGGGCCGTCACCCTGAAACCGGATCCCGTGACCCTGGACAGGCTCAAGGCCCTGGGCGCTGCCGCCATCCGGAATGCCACGACACTGGAGCAGCTCTTGAGGCGGAGCGACGTCTTCTTTGAGGATCTCTCCCGCTTCGATCCGGAACTTTCCCGGACCCGGGAGGATGTGGCCCTGGAGGTGGAGACCCGAATCAAATATGAGGGGTATATCGAACGTCAGGAACGTCAGGTGGAAAAAATGAAACGGATGGAAACCGTCCGGCTTCCGGAGAAAATGGACTATGGATCGGTCCATGGGCTCACAAATGAGGTAAGGGAAAAACTGGGCCGGATCCGGCCCATCTCCCTGGGCCAGGCCTCCAGAATCTCCGGGGTGACGCCCGCGGCCATTATGGCGATTCAGGTCTATATGAAGGGATTGAGGAACCAAGAAATTTAGGAATTGAGGAATTGAGGGATTGAGGGATTGAAGGATTGAGGAGTTGATAGGATTGAAAAATTGAGGGATGCCGGGATTGAGCGCTCACAGGAGACAGGGTGTTTGCAATACTCTCTGAAGCTTGCAGCCAATACCTTGTGCCCTAAACTTCGCGCCTTGCGCCTATTTTGAAGGATTAACAACGTGTCTAACCACATCATCAAGACAGCCTGTCTTCTGGCGGGAGCCCTTCTGGTTTGTCTGTATGGCTGCGGCAAGGAGGCCGAAACCGGTGTGGATAAGAAGGCGGACCCACCTGCAGAAAAACAGGTCAACATTTGTCCTGTCGAGGCGTCCGCCCCTGAAGGGAGCATGGAATATGTGGGCGTGATGACTGCGCACCGAAAGGTGACGGTCTCCGCTGAATTGGGCGGGCTCATCGAAAGACTGTCCTTTGAAAAGGGAGACCGGGTTCGGGAGGGAATGCTCCTTGCCGAGGTCGGCGCTGTCAGCGCACGACTCCAGGTGAAGGAGGCCGAAGCAGCCGTCGCAGCCGCCAGAAGCGGGCTGAACAAGATGGAAAAGGGAAGCCGGCCCCAGGAGATTCAGATCGCCACCTCTGCGGTGAGTGCGGCGGAGGCGGCCCTGTTCGAGGCCGAGAAGAACCATGAGCGCATAAAGCGCCTCTATGACATTCGCGCCGTTTCCAACAGCAGTTACGACACCGCGGAACGACAGCTGACAACGGCCAGGGCAAATATGGAATCGGCGAAACAGCAGCTGGTCATGGCCCTGGAAGGTCCCCGCATCGAAGATATAAATTCCGCCAAGGCCGCGCTGGCCCAGGCAGAGGCGGTCCTGGCCCTGGCCGAAGACCGATTGAAAAAATCGATGATTCGCGCTCCCTGTGACGGGGTTATCGCCTTTCGGGAAGTGGAACAGGGGGAGGTGATACTGCCGGGGACCCCCATCACGGAGATCGTTGAGCTGGGCCGGATGAAAATAAAGTTATCCCTCAGTGAAAAGGACGTCCACCTGCTCAAGGATCACACACAATTTCCCTTTACCGTGGATGCCCTTCCCCGGGAGGAATTCTCGTGCCGGGTTTTTTTTCTCTCACCCACTGCCGACACCTCTACCCGAGCCTTTCCCCTGGAACTGGTGGTGGACAACCCGATTCAGGCCATGGCCGACGGAATGACCGTCAGGGTCAGGCTTCCTGCTGCAGCCGGCAAGAAGGTGGTCAAAATCCCCTCTGCCTGGCTCTCGGAACAAGACGGTAAAATCGGCATATATGTTTTTGAGGATCAAAAGGCCCGGTTTAAAGAGGTCACCCTGGGGGCCTACTACGAAAACCGCGTGGAGATACTGAAGGGTCTCCAAAGCCAGGACCTGATTATTACCAATCCCTCGGGGCTCAAGGAGGGGGAGGCGGTGAAGGTGAGGCAGTAGGCGTAAGGCGTTAGGCGTTAGGCGTCAGGCGCGTTGATCTCCGGGCACCCCGGAGAAATAGGCTTCGCATTTCACAGGGTAAACTTTAGCTCACGTTAGTCACATGACCTTACTTTAGGCGCTTCTTGCTATGTTTCTCACCCGGTTCAGCCTATCGAGGCCCATCGTGGTTCGGATGGCCCTCCTTCTCATCCTGATCTTCGGCATCTATGCCTATCGGTCCATGCCGCGATTCCTGGATCCGGACATCACCATCGGCGAGGGGTTGATTATCACCATCTGCCCGGGGTTTTCACCCGAGGAGATGGAAAGCCTGGTGACCAAGAAGATCGAGGACGAATTAAAAGGCATATCCGAAATACGCCGGTTTGAATCCAGCTCCTACGAGAGCACCTCCAAGATTCACGTCTACTTCAACACCCAGCTCAACGACTATGAGATCGACCAGGCCATGCAGGAGGTGAGGAACGCGGTGGATCGCGTCGACAACCTCCCTGAAGAGGCCGAGGTCCCGATCGTAATCGAGATCGATGTTGCCATCTTCCCCGTATGCATGGTGGGGCTCTCGGGTCAGATCCCGATGATGCAGCTTCAGGACGTCGCCCGCGACGTGGCCGACGCCTTTGAAAACATTAAGGGGGTTTCAGAGGTGGATATCGTAGGGGAGCGGGAACCCGAAATATGGATCGAATTGAATCCCCGCCGCATGTCCGCCTATGGCATCTCCGTACCCGAAGTGGCCCAGGCCATTGCCGAGCGCACTCGAAATCTTCCCGGCGGCACAGTGGAGATGGACGCCCACGAAACCGCCATCCGCATGGTGGGGGAGCCTCAAGATCCCAAGGACCTGGGAGAGATTGTCCTTCGGAGCACCGACAAAGGAACAATATACCTGCGGGACCTCGCCCGGATCACGCCCACCCTGGAAAAGCCCTGGACCCTGACCTTTATCGACAAGAAAAACGCCCTGGTCCTGGGCATCAAGCGGAAAAAGAACGTCAACATGATTCAGATCGTGGACGACGTCAAGAGGCTCATGAACGAGATTCCGGCCCAGTACCCCGGTCTCAAGACCACCCTCTATTTCGATCAGTCCCGGGAAATCAAGAAGCGGATCAAAGAGCTTCAGGTCAACGGCATGTTCGGCATCGGCCTGGTCTTCCTGGTCCTATGGGTCTCCATGGGGATCAGGAATGCCCTCTTTGCCTCTGTGGGCATCCCGGTATCTTTCCTCCTGACATTCATCCTCATGAAGGCCTTCGGCCTTTCCATCAACGCCCTGACCCTTTTTGGTCTGATCCTGGTCCTCGGCATCGTGGTGGATGACGCCATTGTGGTACTCGAAAATATCTACCGTCATATAGAGAAGGGAAAGTCCCTGGTTCAGGCCACCCTGGAGGGGAGCCGGCAGGTCCTGGCCCCGGTCCTGGCCTCGGTCACCACCACCATGGTCGCCTTTTTCCCGATCCTCGTCATGGTGGGCGGCGTCATCGGCCGGTACCTGGCCGACCTCCCCAAGGTGGTCATCTTTGCCCTGACCGCCTCTCTCTTCGAGGTTTTCTTCATGCTTCCATCCCATGTGGTTGAATTGACACCGAAAACCGGTGACGGAAAAAAGCGGAAACCACGGTTCGACATCTTCCACCCGGTCAGAAGAATCTATTACCCCTATCTGCGGGTCATCCTTCGTCATCGCTATATCTCCGTCCTGTTTATCCTGTTTTCCACTGCCCTGGCCTTTTTTCTCTATTTCAAGACAGATTTTGTGATGTTCCCGAAGAGCGACGTGTTCCCCAGGTTCAATATCTATTTCGATCTGCCGGCCAACTCCACCCTGGAAAGATCCAGGAAGACACTCATGGCCCTCTCGGATCTGGTGAGGGAACGGATCGGCGATGAACTGAAGGCCCCCATTGCCGTGGCAGGGATGAAAGAGATCAACTATGAGCCGATCTACGGAACCCATTTCGGAATGCTCATGGTGATCCTGAAGGACGAAAAAGAGCGGGACCACTCTGTGGTCGAGTTGATGGACAGGGTCAGGGAAGAGGCCGGACACCTCCTGACCTCCCTGGGGGCCACCTCATTCGTCCTGGAACGCCTGATCGAAGGCCCTCCGGTGGGCGCGGATGTGGATATCAAAATCCAGTCGCCCCAATGGGAGAGTTCCGCCGGAATATCCCGCCTGATCCGGGAAGAGATGGCAAAACATCGGGGAATCGTGGATATCCAGGACGATTTTTCCAGGGAAAAGCAGTTCATGGAGATCACCGTGGACGAGGCCAAGGCCAAGAAACTGGGGATCGACCAGAACCATCTGGTCATGGCGGTCCAGGCCGCATTCCACGGGCTGGCCGTCGCCACGTACAACCAGGGGCGGGAAGAACAGGAGGTCAAGCTGAAGTACCTCCCCGAATTCCGCCGCGATTTCGACGATCTGGTGAACATGATGATCGTGGTCCCCGGATATGGGGAGGTGCCGCTCAAGGAAATGGCCGATATCCGCCTGACCCCGGGGTTTCACAATATCTATCACTACAACGGCAAGCGGACCGTCCGCCTGACAGCCAACATCAGGGAGGTACAGGATACACCCGAGGGGTCGACCGGGTTCTTCTCCCAGCTGAGCGGTGAAAAGATGACCGCGGTCAGGGCCAATGCCGTGGCAAAGGACTATTTCGAAAAAATCCGGACCGATTTTCCGGGGGCGAGGATGATCGCCGGGGGTCTTCAGGAGGAAACCAATTCCTCTCTCATGGAACTGGGCCAGGCAGGCATCATGGCCCTCTTCCTCATATTCTTCATCCTCTCGCTCCAGTTCAACTCCTTTACCCAGCCCTTCATCATTATGATCACCATCCCCTTTGTCACCCTGGGGGTCATGGTAGGACTTCTGGTAAGCAACAATCCATTGACCTTTGTTACCCTGATCGGTCTGTTGACCCTCACCGGGATTGTGGTCAACGACTCCCTGGTCCTCATCGATTTTATCAATCGGTACAGGAAGGAACATCCGAAAGAACTCTATCTGGCCATTTTAAGGGGATGCCATGTGCGAATGCGGCCGATCATCCTCACCTCTCTCACCACCATCTGCGGTCTGGCCCCCATGGCCCTGGGCGTGGGCGGCAAGTCGGTCTTCTGGGCCCCCCTGGCCACGGCCATCATGTGGGGCCTGGCGTTTTCCACTATCCTGATCCTCTCCATGGTTCCGGCGTATTATGCCATTTTAGAGGACATCGGCTATCTCGTACGGCATCGCAAACGGAGAAAGGCGGATACCCTGAGGGAGATCGACGCGGCGTTCGATTACGAGGAGTTCAAGCCGTTTTTCAAACCGAGAGACGGAAATGGGGATTGAGGGATTGAGTTTCCTCCGTGTCTCTGCGTCTCCGTGTGAGACTTTGTTGATTCGGCTCTTCCGGGTTAAGGGTTGACGAACGGGAAGATAATGACCAGAATAGCGCATCCCATCAAAGGAGGGTATGAGGAACATGATTCAGAATGACCAGTGGATCTGGGTGGTGGTTCAAGATCCGGGCGAAAACGAACAGTTTCTGGGGCAGCGGGATGAGAAAGAAGGGATATCCTTCATCCCCGTCTGGCTCGAAAAGGATGCGGCCCTTGACGGGCTGAAGCTTCTGGCCCGGGACCAGGGGATCAAATACGAGGTTCAGGCCATCCAATACCAGACCCTGGCCCCCAAGGCGGCTGAAGCGGGTTTCCGGCTCTTTGTCCTGGACGCCTCCGGCAAGGTCCTGGAACAGATCACGCCCTGAGTATGGGCATTAATACCTGGTAAGTTTTCTCTCACGAAAAACAAGAAGATCTGATACTCCATCTGCGCACAACCGTCAGGGTTGCGGTTATCCGCATTAGATGATCCCGGCCGAATAGATGTGCGAGGGAGGTGAAGGGTCCATGGAACGGGGACCATATCAAAAATATATCTACTGGATGACGGAAGAGGAATCAGAGGCCTTGAGAGATGAACTGGCCTCCCGACAAATCAAGGTCAAGACGGCCAAGGGGATTGTCTGCACCCCCCTCGATATCATCAACAAGATCTCCATTGTTCCCCCTGAAGTCTGGAACGATACCTGCGGCAGACAGGGAAGCTGGTACAGGACCTCGGACAAAAACGGCCTCTACCTGGTGGTCAGCTCCTTTGAACTGGAAAATCATCGGGACCTGCGGGCTGCCGTCATTACGGAATCAGATTTCAGACCGCCAAGGTTGGCTTCTGCAGAGGATAAAAGAATACTTTACGAGGACTCTCAGCTCAAAGAGCGGCTGCCCGAAGACTGGAAGCATGTGGAGGAGACCGAGAAACGGATTTATCTGAGGTGGGCCAGGAGGCTCGGTTCGGATATCCAGGATTACGATATCCTGTATCGATCCCATACGGCCAATCATGCCAACTTTATTCATCCCCGCTTCTTCGTCCGGGAAGACGGCCGGAAAATTCCCTATTCCATTGACCGGAGCGCCCTTCTCTGTTCCTGCTGCGTGGAACTCTTCCAGGTATTGGGGAGCCGGTTTGAGAAAAAATTCGTTGCGCCCTGCCCCGGGGCTACGATCTTCGCCCGCCTGAAACCAGACCGGTACCTGCTGGTGGAACGGTAAAGGAATTAACCCTGGCATCGACCTGTACCGGCAGGACCCTGTCGCATACCCCCTGGTGAATCATGGCTATCCCCTTTGAGGAAACCTATGACCAATTCATGGCCGACCCGGAACGATTCCTGACCGGTGCGCTGCATATTGTGGGCATATTCATCGCCGGTGCTGTGGTCTGGTGGCTGATCAGTCTGATCATCAGGCGCGTAGAAGACCGATTTAAGGACCGTCCCTTTTTCAGCACCAGCGACCGCTTTTTCCACCTGCTTCGGCGGGCCGGCCATTACGCGGTCTACCTGTTTGTGGGGATGGCCCTTATCAACCTGATCCAATCCGATCTCTTGAACCGAATCTTCGGGGCATTCATGATCATGCTGCTGTCGTCCATTGCCTGCAGCATTGTCAACAGCCTCATCCCCTATCTGGAACGAAACCTGGCCGCAAGAACAGACACCCATATGGACGATGTCATAGTGGATCTGACAAAGAAATTCTCCGGGATCGCCATATATGTGGCCGGCGCCATCATGGCGATGGACCGGCTCGGCCTGAATGTGATGCCCTTTGTCGCCGGCGCGGGCGTGGCCGGCATCGCCATCGGGTTCGCCGCCAAAGACACCCTCTCCAATCTCATCTCCGGCATCCTCCTGATCATCGATCGGCCCCTCAAGGTGGGGGACCGCATCGAGCTCTGGTCCGCCCCCAAAAACTCCGCCTCCTGGGGCGATGTGGTGGATATCGGGCTTCGGGCCACCAAGATCAAGACCACGGACAACATCGTGGTCATCATTCCCAACAACATCCTTATGAACCGGGATATTGTCAATTATACGGCTATTTCCGAAGAGATAAGGGTCAGGATTCCGATCGGGATCTCCTATGAAGCGGATACCAGGAAGGCGAAAGACCTGATTATTCAGGTAAGTCTGGAACTGGAGTGGGTCATGAAGGATCCCGGGCCCAAGGTGGTGGTCAAGAACTTCGGGGAGTCATCCGTAGACCTGGAGGCCCGGGTATGGATCCGGGACCCCCGCAAGCGGATGGATACCATCTCGTATATCACGGATCGGGTGAAAGAGGTCTTTGATCAGGAAAAGATAGAGATCCCTTATCCGAAACGGGACATTACCATCAGGCGGGAAATCGCTTTCACGCCTGTCTCGAGTCCTGAAAAAGTGTGAGGAAGTGGAGAAACATTGCCATTTCTCAGAATGGCACAAGTGTCCTTAACATAAGATAATTAAACACTTTAGCTCACTATAGACGCTTACAAGGAAGGGAGCATCCCGATGAATATCGACCGCGGGACCATCGACAGGATGTACGCGGACCTTGCCCCAAAGACCCGGACCCGGGTGGACCAGACCGTACAGGCGATCGTCGAGGCCAAGGAGGGAGGCGGCAGGGTGGTGGCCGTGGTGGGGAGCGGTCCCAATATCCACGAAGGGGTAACGACCCTCATTGCCGAACTGATGCACAAGAAGATCATCGACGGGGTCTCCACCAGCTCTGCGGTAATCGGCCATGAGATGGGGGGCGCCCTGGAAAGGGTCAAGCGGATCGACGGCAAGGCCTTTAGAGTCGATGCGGACAAGCTCCCCTGCGACGGCCAATTCGAGATCAGTCTCATCCCGGAGAAGGTCCTGGAGGCGTATCAACAAGAGGTCCATATTGACGTCCCCCTTTATCGGAGAATGCGGCGGGCCAAAGGGAATACCATCATCAAGGTGGCCGGGAACATGGCCTATCCCACCGGGCTTCGCACGGAACGACTGGCCCGGGATGTCCTCGCCCTTTCCAGGAGATACGGCCTTCCCTTTGAACAGGTGGCCGGTTACGGCGCAGATCCCTTCACCATGATAGGGGCGGGGGCACAAAACCGTATCCCGGTACTCGTTACAGTCCCCCAACTGGTAGGGAGCGGCGAGGTGGGACTCTGTATCGGCGACTCCATTCCCATCTCCGAACGATGTCAGCGGATGGCGCACCTTCTGGCCGGGGCGGACGTGATCATTGAATCGGCCCTGGCCCTCTCCCAGGAGATCCATGACGGCCCGTTTGAACGGTATACAGGGCACGGCATTTGGGCGGACTGGGAAGGGGGATGGACCTATTCCCTCAGAGACAAGAAGATCGTGAGGATCGACCTTGACCCCAATCTGGAGAAGGCCTGGCAAAAGGAGCGATCATCAGGGATGGTATCTGCTGCAGTGGACAAGGGACTTCCAAAGACCACCTCCATGCATATTCCCTTCCGCATGGAGATGTCCGGGTTCGCCAGGATCCCTGGAAGTCTCCCTCTGGTGGGCGATATCGGTGAGATATGGCCGGTAATGGCCATAAGGGTCGCAGACGCCCTCGGGATCAAGCTGGACCTGATCAGTTACAAGCAGTCACTTCCTGCCGGCCGGAAATTCCGGGAATGGATTGTCAGACAGGTCATGCCGGTGGATCGGGACCGGATGTTCGAGAGCGTGCGACACATGGTTTCTAACCTTGGCTTGGGCGTGGCTGGATCGCGCGCTAACAACGAAAAGTGAACGCCCAACATCGAACGATGAACGAGACTGGAGCAGCAGTGGCAAGTCGGGTAGAGCTGAGCGAAACCCAACGGCACGGGACGCCGGATTTCAAACCCCAAGGTTTCACCATTGTTTGAACCTCCCCCGTTCGTCACTTGCAACTTTAGGCACTTCAAGTACTTTAGCCTACCTTAGCTCACGTCTAAGCCTCACCAGGGTAGCGCCCCAGCCCGAAGTCCCGGTATCGAGTCCGAACTCCAGGACATGGGGGTCTCTTTCAAGCCGCGAATGGACAATCCGCCGGAGGACCCCCTTCCCCTTTCCATGAATAATCCTGATGTCATGGATCCCCTTCTCATGACAGACCCGGATATATTCTTCCACAAGGGAAGAGGCCTCTCCGGGCGCAAAGGTATGGAGGTCCAGAACCCCGTCGATAGGGATCTCCACCGGTTCGGGATCTGTGTCTGTCATCTCTTTTCCAGGTCCAGTTGATCGCCGAAGGCCTCCGCCAGCTCGCGGCTCAAGGCCCCAAACTCCTTTTCGGTCTCCACCTCCACCACCAGGTCCCGTTCATCCAGGACCTTGAGGAACCCATATTTTCTGACGATCTCTACCACTTTTTTTACATCCACGGTCACCCATCCCTTCATTCGAAGGACCAGTTCATCTCCGTTAAAGGCCCGCTCGATGGTCAATTCCACGTTCCGCCTCTTGGCCTCCCACCCGATCACGGCAGGTTTTACAACCACCGGCGTCACCGGATCGTGCATGGCCGCACATCGAAACCACAATTTTGCCCGAATCATCGGCGATCTCCTTTCATTTTTTAAGGCTGTCCAGCCCTCCAATGATCCTACCCCATTCAACGGATTTTTTAAACCCCTTTGGACAAATAGGGGCAATTCCCATGTTGGGAAAATAGCTGTATGGAAGCGGCTTCCGAGTCCCGCCTACATCTTCGGGCGGGATGGCAAGATGCCACTCACACAGAGTGTTAACGCCGGGTCCGCCTCATCATGAGAATTGCTGGACAAATAGGGGCAGCGTTAAAAGGTGCCGCCACAGTCATTTCCATTCATCAGGAAACCCTGATCCCATGAATCGACTTGTGCCGCGGTTCCCTTCCCCAGGTCCGAACTCGCAATTTCAAGTTTCACTATGCTGTCTTGACACCCTGTCGATGATTTTTTATTATTCTTTCTGCAAAATTCTTCCAGGGAGACAGACCAAAGGAACCAAAGGGGTTTCGGACCTACTCATATCGACATATGGCGAATACGAAAGGGGGTGATGCAGCCAACCTTGCAGGCCATTATCCGGTGACGACTCTCAACCCAAAAATGAAGAGGAGGAAAGGTCATGAAAAAATGGATTGTTTTTGTTGCTGCATCTGCTGTTCTGCTCTTGAGTATCGGCGTAACACCCGCAGTCAGTGCGGATACCCAGCTCTGGGATGTCTATAACAAGGTCCTGAAGAAAGCTAAATATGTGGATTTGACCCATGCCTTCAGCCCGAATATCGCTGTCTGGCCTGGTTTCGGGAATGCCAAGTTCAAGCCCGCGATAGCCGGCAAGGCCTACAAGGGCTACTGCGAGGTGGGCGAACCGTTCGATTATAAGAAGCATGGATTCATCGCCACCTCCTACGAATTGGTGACCGACCAGTATGGGACCCAGTTGGATCCGCCCGCCCATTTTTATGAATACGGGGCCACCATCAGCGATCTGCCCGCCACCTATTCCATCCGGCCTCTGGTGGTTATTGATATCCATGAAAAGGTACAAAAGGACCCCGGGTATCATGCAACCGTCGAGGACATCCAGGCATGGGAAGCGAAATATGGAAAGATCCCCGAGGGGTCGGTCGTGGCCATCCGTTCCGACTGGCACAAAAAATGGAAAGAGACCGATCGATTCGCCCAGAAGCCGTTTCCCGGAACCAAACTGGATGCGCTCAAGTTGCTCCATCTGGAACGAAAAATCCTTTTTCACGGGCATGAACCGCTGGATACCGACACGACGGCTAATCTGGAAGGGGAGAACTGGTTGCTGAAGAACAATTTCTGTCAGGCAGAGGGGATGACAAACCTCGATAAGGTACCCGAAACCGGGGCCCTTATCCTGATCGGTTTTGCAAAGCCCGAGGGGGGAACCGGCGGCTATGCACGGTATATCGCCGTCTGTCCGCCGGACTGGAAATATGGAAACTCCATCGAAGAACTTCCAGGCGCTCCCCTTCCCAAGCAGCCCCATCCCAACAGACGGGACAAGGACGGGGTGTTGAGGCCCATGCCCTAAAATGGAAAGTGCCTGACGCGAATGCTCGCAACCAATCCCGCCAGGCGGGACTCACACCCCAGTACCATTTTCCGAAGCCACGGGGTAAACAAAGTCACGAAGCCACAAAGGAGTTTTATTTTAGGGCCTTAAAATGGATTATTTTTGTTTTTCCGGCACTGACGCGATCTTGGGAGCCCTCTCAAAGATCAACCCTTGATCCTTGAGAGGGACCTTCCCTTGCTTGTTCCCACGTCCGAAGGTCATCCCCGAGCATTGATCCGGATACATCCAAGGAGGCCCTTAACACTCTTCGGGTGCTCGCAGTGACCTTGAACCGGTCATCCATCCTCAGACCGCAGACCCAGATCAACTGATCCCCCTGCGCCAGGAGAGGGATGCGGGCCCTCACATCCGACGGGATCTTCATATCCACAAAGAAATCCTTCAGCTTTTTATGACCCTTCATGCCGAGGGGGACAAACCTGTCTCCCGGGCGGAAGTTCCTGAGCATCAGGGGGAAGACGATACGATCTGCGTCCAGGCAAGCGGTCCAGGGTCCGGCCTCAAGCTCCTGAGGAGATCCCCCGGTTTCCATCTCCTCAAGGGTGAGTGTGCAGCCCAGGGCGTCCATATGAAATGAACCGGTTCCTTCGATACAGGCGCAGTAGGTGTCGGCCGGTGGAGAGACGCCCTTCGAGAAGATCAGTCTTTCATAAGCCTTTCTGACCCGAATTCTGTTGGGAAGCGTGACCTGAACCTGCGGCCTGGTGCTGTGGGCCAGCCGCTTGATCGCCTCGATATGGGCCAGGCCTATCCGTCGCAGATTACCCGCCACGCTCTTTAGCATTTCTCTGACCACATGATTCTTCAAGGCTTCAGGCAATTTTCTGAACCGGGATATGGGGAGGATGGTCTCATTTCCCGGACCGGTTTGGCGCCACTCCGCGATCCAGGACCCGGCCTGGTCATTCAACCATTCATTGTCCGCCCTTGCGATTTCAGCTGTCCGGTCCAGTATCTCCACGATCCTGGGCTGGTATGTCCTGAGCCGGGGAAGGAGATTGAGTCGGATGCTGTTTCTCAGACAGGTGGGTTCAAGATTGGATGCGTCGGTGATATGCTCAAGCCGCCTCTGACGGAGATAAAAGACTATTTCCTCACGGGTCAGCCCGATGAGGGGCCGGATAATTCCATTTCTTCTTGCCGGCCGGATGCCGGAGAGGCCTTCCGGGCCGCTCCCTCGCAGCAGCCGCATGAGGACCGTCTCGGCCTGGTCGTTGAGGGTATGGCCGGTGGCGATCTTCCGGGCCCCGCATCCTTCCTTGACCTCCCGGAGAAAGCCATATCGAAGTTCCCTGGCCTTTTCCTCCAACGAGGCACCCCCCGGATCCAGGGGGGGATCGGCCTTTTTCACGACGACATCCAGATGGAAAGACGCCGCTAATGCCCGAACAAATTCTGTTTCATGGTCATCCGCACCCGGTCTCAACCCATGGTCGAAGTGGGCCACTGTCAACATCATGTCCAGGGCCCCTTTGAGACGATGGAGTATGTCCAGGAGACAGACGGAATCGGCCCCCCCCGAGACGGCCACCACCACCCGGTCGCCCCGCGCGATCATGCCATAGCGGGAGACGGTGGTCTCAACCTTCCTGACAATCCTGTTTACAGGGTCCATGCCCCTCCCGGCCAGACGCCTTGCGCAGGCATCTTTAAACTTAGGGGCTCCGCCCCCAAAGCGATGCCAAAGGGTTTATGTTTACCACGCCTTGCCGTGGTAGAATTCCGAGATATCAAATTAAAGAGACACAGCCAGAGCATAGGGCATATTATATGGAAGCTGTTCCGGGCGCAAGCCGGAAAGACCCTCGACCCATATGGTTGGACTTCACCTGTTCCGGATATTGGTTCACCAAGGAGCACGTACAGGTCGGAAAGCTTTGACAGTCCGGGCCCAACCTGTTATAAAGAGTGTAAGTATGACTCATATTTCGAAACATCATGGGGCAGCCTTTTCTCAAGGGTCGGTGCCTTCAAAATTGGAATCACACTCCTTACCTGTTCCGCATTCAATGCCATGATTCAGATTCAGCAACTTTCCGTAGCCTGCCGCCGCGCCATCCTGATCCTTGTCACAATCGGTATTACCTGGGCCGTTGCTCCTGTGGCTCCGGCCGCCCCTGAGGTGTCCGCTTCCCTGATGTCCTTTCTGCGGCTCGCCCGGCCCCCCGATTTTTGCGGCGAGCCTGTACCGATGGACAATCCGGAGGTCAGAGAGCGCTTTGAAAGGGAATTTCTGCTGTCCGCATGGAATGAACCCCAGGTCATTCTGTGGTTGAAACGCTCCAAGCGATACTTCAGCATCATCGAACCGATGCTCAAATCCGCCGGTCTGCCGGATGACCTCAAATACGTGGCGGTTGCCGAGAGCGCCCTCAGGTGCCATGCCGGATCCTCTCAGGGGGCCGTCGGGTTCTGGCAGTTCATGCCGTCCACCGGCCGGAAGTACGGCCTGACCATCGACAGCCGAAAGGACGAACGCCGAAACATCTTCCGATCCACAGAGGCAGCCATAACATACTTCAAGGAACTTCGTGGCGAACTCGGTTCCTGGACCCTGGCTGCCGCGGCCTATAATATGGGTGAGCAGGGGCTCATGACCGAGATACTGGAGCAGCGGACCGACAACTACTACGCGCTCTACCTCCCGCTGGAGACCCAGGGATTTCTGTTCCGCATCCTGGCCATCAAACTCATCATGACACATCCTGAAAAAATCGGCTTCCAACTTCAGCCCGGTGATTACTACCCGCCCCTGGCCTTCGACAGGATCCGCATCGATTGCGCTGGGGAAACGCCCCTTCGGCTGGTGGCCCAGGCGGCCGGGACACAATTCAAGGTCATCAAGGACCTTAATCCCGATATCAGGGGATACTACCTGGCCCAGGGAACCCACCAAATCCTTGTCCCCAAGGGGGCATCCGCCGGTTTTCAGGCGCGGTTCGCCCAACTGGTCAAGGAATCGGATTCGGGCCAGGACCGCAGGATCTACATCGTCAAAAAAGGAGACACCCTCTCATCCATTGCCGCCGAATTCGACGTCCCCCTCCCCGCCCTCCTCATATGGAACCGGATCGATCCCACACGCCCCATCCACCCGGGCAACAGGCTCACCATCTATACCGGTAAATAGTCACCGGACGAAAATCACACTTCGCGTGATTCAGGCAAAATTCCGAAACCATAAACCTGCGGCAAAGGAGATGGCTGCGATCAAAAGGTATTAACGGAGGTCCACATGGACGCTTCCAAAATGGAATACCATTTTGCGATATAGTATCTGGGTGGTTGAAAAGACCCTCATCTTGCCTAAGCTCTGCACCACTCCTTACACATCCATCACGAAAATTGCTGATAATAATCTTGACAGGGCAGATTCTCCAGATAAAATGACCGAACATGAAAGGTATTCAAAAACGACATTTGCAGCTGAATTTGCCATAAAGGCAGTCGGCCTTCCTAAATGCCCGGAACTTCCACCTGGCATTCCTTGTCTGCCTGCGATATCTTATTTTCTACAGGTCTCCTGCGGGCGTTGTGCCTCTGTGAGAGGCAGAGATCCTCGCGCGGCACGACAATCCGATGTTTTCAATTGCCCATGATAATTCACAAATCAAGATTCGACCCCGCGCCGCCATGCCGAACGCGAAGACGCACCGGTGCCGTCAGATTCAACTGCATGATATGAACCATTCGGAGAAGCGCTGTGTATAACGACAAAAAGGTCATCGTGGTAATGCCGGCGTACAATGCCGCCAAAACGCTGCAAATAACCTATGATGAAGTCATGGCTCAAGGAATCGTCGATCTGGTCGTCATTGTAGACGATGCCAGCCGGGATGAGACGGTTCAGATCGCACAAGAACTCCCCAATGCCGTAGTCCATGTGCATTCCAAGAACCTGGGATATGGGGGCAATCAAAAATCGTGCTATGACATTACCCTAAAAAGCGGAGGGGACATCATCATCATGGTTCATCCTGACTATCAATACACCCCGAAACTAATCCCCGCCATGGCCTCCATGATCGGAAACGGATTATACCATTGTGTATTGGGTTCCAGAGTCTTGGGAGGGTACGCCCTAAAAGGGGGAATGCCTGCGTGGAAATATGCGGCCAATCGTTTTCTCACCTTTGTCGAAAACATCCTCCTGGGGGCCAAACTCTCCGAATACCACACCGGATACCGGGCCTTCTCCCGAGAACTCCTTGAAAAACTCCCGATCCAAAACAACTCAAACAATTTCGTGTTTGACAATCAGATGCTTGCTCAGATTATCTGGATGGGATACGTGATTGCTGAAATCAGTTGTCCTACCAGATATTTTCCAGAGGCATCCTCGATCAACGTTCCAAAAAGCGTCATGTACGGGATAGGATGCCTATGGACGGCATGCGTCTTCCGTCTGGCCAGGATGAATATTATCACCTCGAAATTATTTCCTGAAATTCAGAACTGAACCAATACAAATTCCGAAATCGTATCCGAACGGAAACCCGGAAAATCAAGAAACAGTGAAATATGAGAAGAGGTTCTGTTAATGTAAAATTTCCTGATATGCCTGGTCCAAAAAGCGTCTCGTATCGGCCCGGTCCTCAAGGGAAAGAGCCCTTTCAAAGCCATACCCCTTCACACTAAAAGTCCTTGACACACCATTTTGAAGGTGTTATGAGCAGATTATCTACTCATAACATGGAGATTCCATGGAGAATCTTTTTTCAGGCCTGATCGCCTCCAAGATGCGGATCAGACTCCTTACCCGCTTTTTCTTCAACCCCATGACCCGTGCCTATCTCCGGGAACTGGCAAAAGAGTTCAATGTCTCCTCCAATGCGGTTCGCGAAGAACTGAACCAGCTGACCCGAACCCAACTCCTCACATCCGAGAGGAATGGCCGACAGGTCCTCTACATGGCCAACCAGGACCATCCCCTTTTTCCGGAATTGCGCTCCATGGTGAGCAAGGCCATGGGCATCGATCAGGTGATCGACAGCATTGTCACCCGTCTGGGAGACCTGGAACGGGCCTATCTGATCGACGATTATGCCGAGGGCAAGGATACCGGGATTGTGGACCTGATCCTTGTAGGAGATATCGACCAATATCATCTCAATGATCTGAGCAGAAAAACTGAACGATATATCAAGCGGAAGATCCGGTCCCTCGTCTTAAAAAGAGACGAGTTTGAGGAATTGCTCCCCCGTCTCACGGAAAAACCCCTCGTCCTCATCTGGGAGGCCAAAGGAACACCCGGGAAACCAGCAGATTAAACCAACCCGGACATTATATTCGGGACATCTTCGACGCTGGTGTCGGGCAAAATTAGATTATAATTTAAATGGTTACAGCCTGAAGCCCGCTGTAAGCCACGGGGCGGAGCTGGGCAAACTGGTTCAGGTGCATACCGCCTTCTCTGGTTACGAAAAGCCGAACCAAACCTTGCAGTATGCGATGGTTCCCGATACGATTGGTTACGTCACAAGGTCGCCCATCCAAGGCAATTAGACATGATCATCATGTGATGACATATACTGATGTTGACGCGCCGACCATTCCCACAACATGGCCTGGTCATTCGTGGCAAAGAAGTCGCTGAGCATATTCATCGTTTATCGGCAATCAGTTACAACCGAAATATCCCAGGTCTGTTTGCGTTCTCCGCGCCTCTGCGGTGAATCTTTAACCGACGAAACGAACATGACAATGATCATACAAGGAAAAAACCGAACAGCCCCCCCTCAGATGTTGCCCGAGGAGATGGCTGCGGTCAAAAACTATTTCACAGAAAGAAACGACGTGGCCTTTGCCTATCTCTTTGGAAGCAAGGCCAGGGGAACTGGCGGCCCACTGAGCGATATCGATATCGCCATCTATCTGACCGAAGGACCTTTTTCGGAGAAGAGGATAGAAATTCTCGGGGATTTGATCGATATCTTGCGCACGGACAATATCGACCTCATCCTTTTGAACACCGCCTCGGAAAGCCTCAGGGCCAGGGTAATCCGGAATAGGCTGATCCTGGCCGACAACCTCCCTTTTACCCGTCACCGCTTCGAAT
The DNA here is from genome assembly GCA_021737785.1 of Deltaproteobacteria bacterium. Classification (NCBI taxonomy): domain Bacteria; kingdom Pseudomonadati; phylum Myxococcota; class Myxococcia; species Deltaproteobacteria bacterium. Next base: position 1,183 of record JAIPDI010000066.1, on the reverse strand, counting down.
CACAGACCATGCGGGCCTACATGGATTTCTCCAAAATGGAACACCGCATATTGGAACGACGGTACCTGCATGGTTGACAAACCTCTCATATTGAAAAAGCTCTCCGTTTTGGATGAATATCTCAAACAGATAGGGGAATACGCATCCATATCTCCAAAAGCCTATATAGATGATTGGAAGATCCAGAGGATTGTCGAGCGCACCCTGCAGATGATGATTGAAACATGCCTGGATATTGGCGAGAAATGCCAGCGACATGCCCTCAAGATCCCGTCAATCCTGTACGATAGAAGTCCAATATCTGCCCTCGCACACATGAAAACCTCTCATTCCGTACATAATTCGGCAGAATAAAATCAACCTGATTATGACGGGCATAAAGCACTCACCCATCCAACGATCTTAACCATCGAGGCATGATGATCATTCTGCTCAACGGCACATCGTCCGCCGGGAAAACCACGGTTGCCAGGATCATGCAGGAAAAATACAGGGGTGTTCTTCTGCTTTACGGAGTGGACACCATGGTCCAGACCGCTTTTCCGGCCAAATGCGATTATCCGCCCTTTGACGAACAGGCCATCAGGCTGGAAACCTCTGAAGTGGACGGCCATACCCATGCCAGACTTATTGTCTCGCCTTACATGTACCCGGTGTATACTGCTGCTGTAAGATTTTACAGGATGCTTTCAGAGCAGGGGTATAATCTGATTGTGGATGAGCTGCTGTTCGACGCCAACCGAATCACCCCCTACTTTGAGATCCTATCCCATGAAAAGGTTTATTTCATCGGTCTTCAGCCGGAAAAGGAGGTGGTCCTAAGGCGCGAACAGGAGAGGGGCGACAGGATTCCCGGACTGGCTGCCGGATTGTACCAGGAAGTGTATCATCCGCTGTTTACTTATGATCTGCTTCTTGATACCGGAAAACTGGATCCGCAAGAAACGGCCGAAAGGATCTTGGAGTATGTTGATCACCACAAAACGCCCAGGGGCTTCAGTATTTCAGCGGAAAAGTGGCTGAAACAGCGTTGAGCACTACCCATCGGGAGCATTACCGGTTTGTTAATGGATTTTTGATGGATTAGCGAAAAAAGTTCTGGACATTCCTGCTGATTGCCTGTATAGCATAATGGACTATCTTATGAAAGGCAGGTGATCAAAAGGTGCCGGAACGTTTAGAG